>DASRJO010000197.1:0-19249 GCA_035649435.1 Candidatus Krumholzibacteriia bacterium
AATCATGAAGAACCCGTTCAGCAAGTCGCGCACGAGATTCTGGGCGCCGAAACCGACAGCGAGGCCGGCCACGCCGGCGCCCGCGATGAGCGGCGCGACATCGACCCCGAGCTCGCGCAGCACGATCATGGCCACGACTCCCCACAGCAGCGCGCGCGCCGTGCGGTGCACGATGGACGCCAACGTCGCCGCGCGCTTTTCGCATTCGGCGGGGGACTCGCCTTCCTGCGCGCCGCGCTCGCGCGTGAAGCTCTTGAAGCGCGCCACGGCGAACCCGAGCGAGCGCGAGACGAAGAAAGCGAGCACGAGGATGACGAGGATCGTGGGACCCGAATCCAGGAGCCACGCGGTGGCCTTGTCGAGCAGCGTCCGCCAGAAATCGGCACGAAACCATTCCATCATGGGGCGTGCTCCTCGCGAGCGGGAGGACGAGCGCACGGCGCGGCGGAGACCCTCTGGGGGACGGGCTCGTTTATAGGCGTGGCCATCGGGCGTGTCAACTCGGGCCTTGCCGGGAGCAAGGCCATCCAGTACAAAGAATCGAGCGACAGGTTATTCTAATGGATGGGGAGGTCGTCATGTCCGAGGTCAAGATCACGGCTTTGCCGAATGGGCCCTACATGGTGGAGGGCTTGGTCCAGCTCATGGACGGGCGCGGACAGACGGTCGACGTGAGCGCCCGGCCACGCGTGGCGCTGTGCCGCTGTGGGCATTCGGACAACAAGCCGTTCTGCGATGGCAGCCATTCGCGCTGTGGCTTCGAGGACCCGAAACAGAGCTGACAGGACGGAACGGCCATGGAGAGCAGCACCACGACACGCACGGAGCCCCGAACTTCGACAGCGAATCGAGTGTTGCCGGAGTTCGAGCCGCTCTACCACGTCATCCTCCTCGACGACGACGAGCACACCTACGATTACGTGGTGCGGATGCTCTGCAGTCTGTTCCATTACCCCGTGCGCGAGGCGTTCGTGATGGCACGCGAGGTGGACAGCATCGGACGCGTCGTCGTGGCCACGACCCACCGCGAGCGGGCCGAGCTCAAATGCGAGCAGATCACCAGCTTCGGGGCGGACCCACTCATCCTGACCTCGCGCGGTTCCATGTGCGCGCACATCGAGCCCTGCGCTTAGGGGCGTTCGGGTCTCGACTCGCTTCGACCGTGCGGGAACCGGAAACGAACGGGAGATCCATGCAACGAGGTGCAACGGCAGTGTTGGCCGTGCCCAGTCCGGTCGCGACAACGCTATGGGTGCGGCGATCGAACGTGACGCCGGCTCTCTATTGGTGGAGTTTGCCGCTGCCGCTCGCCGCGTGCGCCGATCTCTATGCCACGGAGCTCGCCGGGTGTCGTGCCCTGGTGCGGCCGGCCCGGGCACTGGGCACGCGCGCCGCGGCGCTCGGGATGCGCGATCTCGCCCCGGGCGTGGGATCCGTGCACGACGTCCCCGGTCTGCTGCGGGCCGTCGACATGGGGGGCGTTGGTTGCGCCATCGCCATCTTCCCGGCGAGCCGCAGCGAAAAGGATCTGGAGCGCGCTGCACAGGACATGCGCCACGGCCTGGAGCGGCAGGGATTCACCATGGCGGTCGTCGCCAAGGGAGATGGCGGACTAGCGCATCGCTTCGCGTTTCGAGTGCCCGGCAAGGTCTTGCTCGCGGTCGAAGAGTTGGCGCTGGAGCGACGTTTCGGCGGCAACCTGGGTCAGGTCGAGATGGCTTTCTTGCAGGGGCTGGGGCTCCGTCCCGGTCAGCGCGCGCGATTGACCTTGATGCTCGCGGACGACAACGCCTGGCTGCAGGGGATGGAAGCCGGCGGACACCGGCGTGTGCGCTATTTGGAAAGTCAGAACGGCTACGTCGGCCGCAGCGAAGAGCTCGGCTTGCGTGCGGCAGTCGGGGAACGCATGCGCGACTCGTGGCACCGCTTCCCCGCCGGCGCTCTCGCGCTCGCCACACTGCCGGTTTTCATCGGCGCATTCTGGGCCCGGAACACGCGGGCTCGGCGCCACGACGCGGCGCAACATTCCGGTCGTTGAACCGCGCCACGTTCGATCATCCGATCTTCAATCATCGAGGTGAGGGAGCTCGCTGGCGAGACTGGCCTGGGCATGCGCTGAGGCGCGCACGGCCGGGTCCTCCAATTTGTAGATCTCGTGCATGCGGCGCATCGACGTGAGCGCCAAAAACGGCAACCCCTCTTCGTGATCGGTGAACAAGACGGCATAGGGCTGGCGCGATTCCAGGAATCGGTGCTGCTCGAACAGATCGCGGTGCGCTTCGTACATGCGGCGTGTGCACAGGACGAACCTCTGGCGCGCGGTTTCGAGATTCGCGAAGCGCTCGCGATCGACCTGAACGGCGGGAGCGAACTGCGCCAGCGCTTCCTTGAGCGCCTCGCGCACGAACGGCTCCGAGGCCAGGATCTCGTCGGCCAGCGAAGCCAGGCGATCCACGTCCGGCTGCACGGCGGTGAGTGCGGCGGCGACCCATTCGGATTCGCTGCGGGTCGAGCCGAGAAGATCGCCTCCCAGCTGCGCCACGACATCGCGTGGGTCGCGGTCGCCGAGCGCAGCGGACATGCGACCCCAGACATGGTCGAGCAGCGCCTCGAAGCGCCCGCGCCGGTATGTCGAAGCGGAACGCGCCGTGCGCAGCAGCCATTCTTCCTCGCGCGCGCAGCGCGCTCCGGCCTGGCTCAGCAGACGCAGCATGGCCTGCGTGTCCTCACGCTGCCGGGCGCAGAAATGCAGCATCTGACCGTAGATGTCGGCGAGGAGTGTCGCGCCGGCGAACTCCAACGCGTGCGCACGCAAGCCCTCCGAGACTTCGAGAATCTTGCGTACCTGCGTCGGCACCGACACGGTGATCGTGGCGACGAAGCGCTCGAAGATATTGCGCGCACCGCCAAGAACGGTGTCGCGCCGCAGGCGCTCGAGCAGGCCCTCGAGGCGCTCTCGATCGCGCGTGGCGTCGAGGGCGCGACGCGCCACCTCTCGGCGTTGCAGCGCCTGTTGGCGCTTTGATTCCAAGGCGTGCTCGATCTCCCAGTAACACAGAACGGCACCGTGGACGAAACCGTCGACGTGGCTGGCGCGGTGGCGCACGTGTGCGGCGATGCGGCGCCGCGCACCCTCGAGCAGTGCCGCCATGGCGACCGGCCGACGCCCCCCCTCGCCCATCTCCAGCAGCGCGCCGAGGTCCTCGCGCAAGCGCCGCGAGACATAGCCATGCACTTCCTCGCGCCGCATCACCTGAGTTTCCCCTGCCGTCAGCGCATGGTCGCCGACGCCGAGATCGGCCATGATCCCAGCCTCCGTGAGTCGCGCATCCGCGAACAAGCGTTGAACTTCGCCTTCGACCGCGCGTTCCTCCGCTTCGGGAACCGCCCGCGTGAGCGCGTCGAGGAAGCGTTGCGCGGCGCGCAAGTGCACGATCGACGGCAACGCATCGAGCTTGAGGCCGGCCACGTTCATCGCCAGCAGTGCCGTGGGGTGCGCGACACCGTTCGGCCCCATCCAGGAGCGCTCGAGCAGATCTTCGCCGTAGCGCAGCCGTTCGGCTTCGAGCTGTGCACCGACCGGCGTGGTGGTCAATGTTTGGATGCAGTTCGCGACCACCGAAGCGACGGCCGAGGGGCTGCCATCCTGGGCCCCTGCACATACCCAGGTGCGCACCGCGAGCGGACCGCGAAAGTTGCGGTCCTCGCGCACACCGTCCTTGCCCGGATAGGGAACTTCGCCATCACCGCGCAAGATGCGCTCCCACAGCATGGCACTCGCCGTGGCGACACAGGCCGGTGCGGTTTCCTCGTGCGGCGACCTGGTCGCAGGAGTCGTGGCGAGGAATACGTCGAGGGGGATCCGGTGATGCACGAGGCGCTCTTGGGCGCGGAAGAGAAGCCAAGGGGCGACGCCGCCGGCAAAGGCGTCGTCGATCGCCCAGGTGGCGATGCAACGCACGGGTCGCTGTGCGTGGCGTGCACGTGCGGTATCGAGGATCGCGAGGAAGGACTGCGTGATCCGCATCTCGTCCTCGTGGTGGAAAGCGGCCAGGCCGAGCGCGGGCAAATCCGAGGCTCGGCTCTCGTGTGTCACCGCGCTCGAAACGTGCGCGATCGCTTGACGCAGGCTCGCGTGGGCGCGCAGGTATGCATCGCGCTCGAAGGGTGCGAGCAGAAGGGTGCAGGCAGAATCTGGAAGGCCGCCGTCCCTGGCTTCCGCACCCTGCGCATCGATGGCAAGCCAGAACAGGCGATCCTGGGCAATGCCAATGCGAATCGATTCCTGACTCAGGATCTGGAGGGCCGCATGCCCGACGCTGCCGATCCCGACGAAGACCAAAGCCTCGTCGGCATGCAGCGGAATGCCGGTGCCCGGAAGCGCGACAGTCGGCGCGTACCCGGGGTCGCGGCGATGCGACTGCAGGTTGTGGGGCGGCACGTGGGTCACGTCCAGGTGAAGCGTGCGGAATCATCCTGCGTGGATTCGGATCCTTCGCACGGACGGCTGCAACGCACATGCCAGCAAGCCCGAACGAGACCGGGCGACACGCTGGCAGGGCCCTGGATCGGACACTGCGGAGCCGGTGACAATGCGGAAAACGAGCGCCGGCTAGGCGGTTCCAGTGCGGAACTGCTCCGCCTCGGTGGAGTCGTGCATGGCAGTCGTCGAGGACTGGCCGTTGGAAATGACGTTGGCGACGGCGTCGAAGTAGCTGGTGCCGACCTCGCGCTGGTGGCGCACGGCGCTGTAGCCGTTGGCCTCGGCGGCGAACTCGGCTTGCTGCAAGGCCGAATAGGCCGTCATCCCCAGCATCTTGTACTTCCTCGCCAACTCGAACATGTAGTAGTTGAGGCAGTGGAAGCCGGCGAGCGTGATGAACTGAAACTTGTAACCCATCTCGCCGAGCTGCTCCTGGAACACGGCGATTTCGCGCGGTTCGAGCTTCGCGGCCCAGTTGAACGATGGCGAGCAATTGTAGGCCAACAGCTTGCCAGGGAAGCGCGCGTGCACGGCGGCGGCGAACTCGCGCGCCTCGCCCATGTCCGGCGTCGACGTCTCGCACCACAACAGGTCGGCATAGGGCGCATAAGCCAATGCACGCTCGATGGCGCACTCGAGGCCGCCCCGCAGGTGGAAAAAGCCCTCGGGTGTGCGCTCGCCGCGGATGAAGCGCGCGTCCATCGGATCGACGTCGCTGGTCAACAGCTGAGCGCTATGGGCGTCCGTGCGGGCCACGAGCACCGTCGGCACGCCGCAGACATCGGCCGCCAGGCGCGCCGCGGTGAGCGTGCGCACGAAGGTGGACGTTGGCACGAGCACCTTGCCGCCCAGGTGGCCGCATTTCTTTTCCGCCGCCAGCTGGTCTTCGAAGTGCACACCGGAAGCACCGGCAGCGATCATCGCCTTCATGAGCTCGAAAGCGTTCAGCGGTCCGCCGAAGCCCGCCTCGGCGTCGGCGATGATGGGTGCGAACCAGTCGATGCTCCCGCTGCCCTCCATGTGCTGGATCTGGTCGGCCCGCTGCAAGGTGGCGTTGATGCGGCGCACCAATTCGGGCGCACTGTCGGCGGGGTAGAGGCTCTGGTCAGGGTACATCTGGCCGGCATTGTTCGCATCGGCGGCCACCTGCCAGCCGCTCAGGTAGATCGCTTTGAGACCCGCGCGCACCATCTGCATGGCTTGGTTGCCGGACAACGCGCCGAGCGCCGGCACGAAGGGCTCGTGCTGCAGCAAGTCCCAGAGCTTGCGAGCGCCGCGATCGGCGAGGGTGTGCTCGATGCGCACCGTCCCGCGCAGGCGCTCGACGTCGGCCGGGGAATAGCCGCGCACGATTCCTTGCCAACGGTGCATCTCCCAGATGTCCGACATGGGTGTCACTCCTTCGAGACGTTGGTCGCAATCAAGTGTTCGTAGGCTGGAATGGTGAGAAACTCGGCGAAATGATCTTGCAGGACGAGATCTTCGAACAGATCTGCCGCTTGATCGAGACGGTCGCCGACCGCGTCGCTCCGCCGGCGGCGCATGAATTCGAGCTCGTTCTGGATGGTACGGCTCATCATGGGAGCGTCGATCCTCCGCCCATCGGCCAGACGGGCGCCATGGCGGGTCCACTGCCACAGCTGCGAGCGGCAGATCTCGGCGGTCGCGGCGTCCTCCATCAAGTCGTAGAGCGGCACACACCCGGAGCCGCGCAGCCACGCGTCGAGATACGAGAGACCGACATTGACGTTGTGACGCAGGCCGGCTTCGGTGATCGTTCCCTCGGGAGCCTGCAACAGATCGGGAGCACCGATGCGGAACTCGTCGAGCTTGCGGTGTAATTGGTTCTCACCCGGCAGGAGTCCCTCGAACACGCCGCGTGCGATCCCGACCAAGCCGGGATGCGCCACCCAAGTGCCGTCGTGCCCATCGCGGGCTTCTCGATCCTTGTCGGCGCGCACCTTGGCCAGGGCGGCTTCGTTGGCCTGGCGATCGTCGCGGATGGGGATCTGCGCCGCCATGCCGCCCATGGCATGCGCCCCGCGCCGATGGCAGGTCTGGATGAGGAGACGACTGTACGAGCGCAGGAAGTGACGCGTCATTCCGACTTGATCGCGATCGGGCAGCAGACATTCGGGATCGTTGCGGAACTTCTTGATGTAGCTGAAGATGTAGTCCCATCGGCCGCAGTTGAGCCCGGCGGCGTGCGTCCGCAGCTCCCACAGGATTTCTTCCATCTCGAAGGCGGCGAGGATCGTTTCGACCAGAACCGTGGCGCGGATCGTGCCGCGCGGGATCCCGAGCTCGTCCTGCGCGGCATCGAAGACTTCGTTCCACAGCCGGGCTTCGAGGTGGTTCTCGAGCTTGGGCAAGTAGAAGTACGGGCCGGTGCCCCGCTGCAGCAATGCCGCGGCGTTGTGGAAGAAGAAAAGGCCGAAATCGAACAATGCACCGGCCACCGGCGTTTCGTCGACGAGGACGTGCCGCTCGGGGAGATGCCAGCCGCGGGGCCGTACGACCAGTGTCGCGGGTTTGTCGCCGAGGGCGTAGTGCTTGTGCGTCTGCGGGTCGTCGTACTCGATCGTGCCGCGTGCGGCGTCGCGCAGGTGGATCTGGCCGTCGACGACGTTGTCCCACGTCGGGCTCAAGGAATCCTCGAAATCCGCCATGAAGACGTTGGCGCCCGAGTTGAGCGCATTGATGATCATCTTGCGGTCGGCGGGCCCGGTGATCTCGACGCGCCGGTCGACAAGATCGGCAGGCGCAGGCGCGATGCGCCAATCGGATTCGCGGATGCGGCGCGTTTCGAGCGCGAAGTCCGGCCGCCATCCATCGTCGAGGCGGTGCTGGACCTGGACACGCGCCTGCAGCAGCTCCTGCCGCCTTGCTTCGAAGCGCCGGTGCAGCCGGGCGACGAAGTCGAGCGCTGCGGGAGACAAAATGTCACTTTGGGCGCGGCTGGGGCGGCGCAGGATTTCGACGCCTCGGGGAGGCGTGGGCGGCGGCATTGGACCCTCCAGGACTCGGTACAACGCAATGTCCGTCATCGCACCCTAGGCCGTGCGACGAGCGGGACTCGGAATGCTCTAGCAGCCGTACTGGTTCTGCAAAGGCCTCGATCGCGATTGGATCGAGGCATCGATACCACACAATTTTAACCGACGGAGCGGCTCGTTGTAAATCGGCGGGCTCAATGCAGGCGATTGGACGCGTGTTCGAGGTATTTCGGGAAGTCATGCGGAACCCTGGGCGGGGCGGGCTTGCGGCGGCGGCGGCGCATCCCTACCATGAGTCGCCATGAACCGCGATCGGATCCAACCCATCACGCTCAAGAGCGTGCTCATCTTTCCGCCCACCGTCCGCCTCGAGCGCGGCAAGCTGACGCAGTTCTACTCCACGGTGTGTGCCTACAAGCCTTACACCCAGTTCGCATTTCTCCCGGACGGCGCCCGCCTGTTCAACGACCTCACGACGCAGTTGCGTGTCGCCTCCGACCGCTTGGCGTTCCAAGAACGCATCCCGGAGAACCAATCGAGCTACGGGGTAGTGCGCGACTACGAGCGCATGGTGGAAGACTTCTGGAAACAGTTCACGCCGGGGATCTTCTTCAGCCAAGAAGTTCTCATCGAGGCGGTGTGGCCGTTGGAGGAGGGCCTCGCCAGCGAGTTCATCGAGTCGCGCTTTCTCAAGATCCGCCGCCAGGATGTGGCGAGCTTGGGAGCCGACTGCGCCGGGATCGGCCTCAAACTGGTGCTGCCACGGCATGGGCCGACCAAGGCGGTGGAAGTGCGTATCGAGCCGCTCTTCCGCGACCCCAAGTACCTGTTCCTCGCGCTGTCGACACAGGAGGTGCAACCGATCCAGTCGCCTAGCGCCGCTGGCGAACGCGTGCGCTGGGTCGAGCATTTCCTCGGCCACGAGCTCGCGGATCTGGTGAGCGCCACGATCGGGTAGGATGATTTGGATGGCCACGGGTCGTGGCAACTGCTATGATGCCTGGCAGTGCACGTGGTGCGCGAGGTGTGAATCCTCCCGAAGTCACTTTCCGCTCGTCTTCTCGAGATTCGCCCCAGTTCCCATTTGCAGATGACCAACTCGGTCACCTTTCCCGCACGGGAAGGGATCGTTGGGGGCCAGAGAGACGCCCCCAGTCTTTCGCGAGAAGAGAAGATATGTCGAAAATCATCTATGTCGGCAACCTGCCCTCGGATGCCACGAGAGACCAGCTGCGCACCCTGTTCGCCGCACACGGCCCTGTGACCTCGGTACGCCTCGTCACCGACCGGGATAGCGGCGATTCGCGTGGATTCGGTTTCGTCGAGATGGAATCGGGTGCCGAGAGTGCGATCAGCAAGCTCGACACGCACGACCTCGGCGGAAACAGCTTGAACGTGCGCGCAGCGCGATTCAGGCCTACTGGACAGCGCCCGCCGGCCGTGTAGTCGATCCGTCAGGCTCGATTCAGAGTGGCCGCCCCGTGTTACCGCAGTGCCGCGACCGCTGCGTCGTGCTGCAGGTCGAGGAAGTTCTGCTGCGCGAGGGCGCGTTCCACGGCATGGCTGCTGTGCTCGGCGAGATCGCGGTAGATCTCGAGAGCTTCCAGCGGTTCACGATCCCGCAGCGACAGGGCGAGGCGGTGCAGTGCCGCGAGGCGGCACGCGTCGCCGCGCGGCTCGAGGTCGCGTGCCAGGCGGAAGGTCGCCTGCGCCTCGTCGCTCCGGCCCAATGCTTCGAGACACAAGCCTGCTTGATAGATGCTGGCGGCGCGATAGCTGGCCTCGGCGACGTCCGATTGCCAAACGCGCTCGAAATCGAACACGGCATCTTCGAGGCGTCCCAGGGAACGAGCCACCACGCCCATGCGGAAGTACGCCTCGGGAACGCGCACATCGGTGGGGAATCGATGGATGAAACGCTCGTAGGCGCGGAGCGCCTCGGCGCGATGGCCGGCCAAGTCGTGGCACACCGCTAGATCGAAACGCGCGACGCGTTCCATCCGGGTGCGCCGGGTGATGCTGCGACTCTTCTCGGCGTACTGCGCGCGCCGAACTGCCCATGTGGAACGGCCCTTGGCCTGGTGTCGAATCGGTGGGTCCACCTGGGTCGTGAACGCGACGACGTCCGTGTAGGCGCGGAGCGCAGCCTGGAGATTCCCTCGCCGCATTTGCTCGACCGCCATCTCCAGCATGGCTTCCATCAGCGCATCGCTGCGCGGGCTGCGCAGACGCAACTCACGCAACGTGGCCTGCGCTTCCTCGATATTCCCGAGCGCAATGAGCGTCTGGACACAGACCGTTAGTGCGTTTTCTGCCAACGGATGGCCGGGATGTTGGGCGAGGAGCACGCCATATAAGTGAGCAGATTCCTCGAGTCGCCCATCTGTCGCCGCCGCTTGCGCGACACGGAGGAGGAGTTCCGGTTGCATCGTCGGCATCTCGACGATCACGCCCGGGCGGCCATGCTTCAGGATGCCCCAGAAGAACTCGGGCCACCCCGCGATCGACAATGCGATCCCCAAAGCCATGCACAACAGGGCAGCGCGGCTGCGTGCGGTACCATGCAGGTCCGTGGGTTCCCGGCGCTTCCGTCCGAGTCCCATGTGGCGCGTGGTGCGCGTGTATGCCAGGTCTTCGCGACTCATGCCAGACTCCACACAGCACTCGACATGCCATGGGGAGCATCGTGCCGCATCGTGCCTCGGCACCTCGCGCGTCGCGGTGGAGAAATTCCACGACGCCCGGCGTGGAAAGGGGGTTGTCGGGGGCGCGGTGGCTGGCTAGTCTAGCCCCTCGATGCATCGACCGGCGAAGGAGGCTGGGATGGGTCTGCTGACCGGGAAGCGCGCTTTGATTCTCGGCTTGGCCAACGAGCGCAGTTTGGCGCATGCCATCGCCCAGAAGCTGGCCGACGAAGGCGCGACCTTGCTTCTCACCTACCAGGGTGCCGTGCTCGAGGAGCGTGTGCGCGGCCTGGCGGAGCCTTTGCGCGCCGCGCTCGTGCTTCCCTGCGACGTCGGTCAGGACGAGGAGATCGACCGGCTGTTCACGGTGGTGGGGAAGGAATGCGGCAGCATCGACATCCTGGTGCACGCGATCGCATTCGCCGGCAAGGACGCGCTGACCGGTGCGTACCACAATGTGTCGCGCGCGGGCTTCCAGCAGGCGCTCGACATCAGTGTCTATTCGTTCACGGCGCTCGCGCGCGGTGCAGCCCCGCTCATGCCCCAAGGCGGGTCGATGTTGACCCTCACCTACTACGGGGCCGAGAAGGCGGTGCGCAATTACAACGTCATGGGTGTCGCGAAGGCGGCGCTCGAGGCCAGCGTGCGCTACCTGGCGGCGGACCTCGGCCCGCAAGGGATTCGCGTCAACGCGATTTCCGCCGGGCCGGTGAAGACGCTTTCCGCCAAGGGCGTGCGCGACTTCAACAGCATTCTATCGGTCGTGGGAGAGAAGGCACCGCTCCGGCGCAACATCGATGCCAAGGAAGTGGGCGGCGCGGCCTTGTTCCTGCTCTCGGATCTTGCCGCCGGCATCACAGGTGAAGTCATGCACGTGGACGCAGGCTACAACATCATCGGCTTTTGAGCGCGTCGGGCCTTGATCCGACGCCACAACTTGGTGAAGGAGCGAGGATGCCGAATCCAGGATCTTTCGAGCACAAGACCGTCATCGATGCCTCCGGGATGCAAGTTCTCTTCGCCTTCCTCGACGCCGACGCGATCCGGGCCTGGTGGGGTGCACGCAACGTCGTGATCGAGCCCCGCCCCGGCGGCTTGTTCGTCGTCGAATGGGAAAGCGGGCACGGCGGCCAAGACGACCTGCTCGGTCCCCTCGGCGGCACGCTCGCCGGCATTCTCGATCGCTCGCAAGCGGGGCACTTCGTGCACTTCGGGTCGCTGCACTGGCTCACGCCGCGCGGGCAATCGTTCGGTCCCACGCGGCTCGAGATCCAAGTGAGCTCGAAGGGGAATCCACGCGAAGCGCCGACCTTGCTCAAGATCACCGGCAGCGCTTATCGTTCGGACGCGCACTGGGATCATGTCTTCGAGCTGCATCGACGGGAATGGGAAAAGGCCATCCAGGATCTCAAGAAATGGTGCGAATCCCAAGCACCAGAGCAGCCGGAACCGCGGATCATGGGACTCGGCGATTCCTATCTCGCCGAAGCCGTGCTCAAGCGCCGCCGCATCTCCTGAAGCGCACGCAACGTCGACTTGCCAGAGATCATCGCGCCCGACGTGCCAACAGCTCCGCCGGCAGGCGGAGCTTGTCGAGCACCATTTCTTGGAAACCGAGTGCTTCGCTGCGGGAGACGAGACCCAAGCGGTATTGCACGATGAAGGCGCCGTTCCAGAGCACGAGCGCGACGAGTGCCAACTGCAGCGCGCGGCGCGGGCCGGCTGTCCCCAAGAGGGCGGCGGTACCGAGAACGAGAAGCGGCAGGATGCCGATCATGCGGCGCATGCCGAAAGCGTCACCGCCCCACCAATCGGCGACGATGCTGCAGACATAGAGCGCGAGCAGGAAGGCGATGCTCGCGTGCAATGCCAAGCGTCGCGGACGTAGCCATGCGAGGCCGGCGACTCCCAGGAGCGTTACGGGCGTCCATGTGAACAGCCCATGCCGCGTCGAGAACAGCACTTGCAGCCATTGTGGTTGGAGCGGGGTGAGGAAACCCGCACCCTGCGGAACGGTGACGAGACTTCCCGACGTGCTGTGCCAGAACCACAATTGCAGGCTTGCGAGGCAAGCGAAGCCGAGGGCGATGCCGATTCCATTTTCTACGATCGTGCGCTGGCGGATCTCGCGGGGCGCGGGCATTGCGAACGCAAGTGGGAGGAGAGACAGGAGCACGACGTTCTGCCAGCGCACGAGAAACACGAGACCGGCGATGGCACCGAGACAGACGGCATCGCGCCGGCGACGGAGCGGCCGGCACAGGACGACCCAGAGGAAAAGCGACGTCGAGAACAGCTCGAGCGTGTGGCTCATCGTCGGCTCGAAAAGCGTGTAGTACGCGGCCGCTGACGCGAGGAAACTGCCGAGTACGGCGCTAGCCGCGGGGGCTGCCGGCACGCAAGTCGCGATCACGCAGACGAGCAGCCACAGGCCCAAGACGACATACGCCACGCTCGCGAGCGCGACCGCGCCTTCCTCGAGCGCGCTCCAGCCATCGCTCGCAATGGGTGCGCCGGCCGCATGCCCCAGGTGTGCGACGAGATGCGCCGGCAGGAAGAATGGCGACCAGAGCAGCGCCGGGCCCACCGAGAACGCAGTGCTCGCACCGAGGCGCGCCGGGTGATCGGGCGGAATTCTGGCGTTGTAGAGCGCGATGTCGTTGTCGAGATCGACATCTCGATCCAGCCAGAACGAGCGCATGACGGCGTAGTAGTGACCGCCATCCGAGCTCAACAGGTGATGATCCGAACGGGGAAGCGGCAGCAGCGCGACGTTGAACAAGAACATCGCGAGCCCGACGAGGAGAACGCGCTTTTCGCCCGGTTTCATTTCACGGGATCTCGTTGCCGGGCGGCAGCGCCAAGACCTGGGCCATGGCCATCTCGCGTTCGTGTGTCAGCGCCAGCGAGAACTTCCAGCCCGCGAGGTGGCGCGCGGTGTCGCCATGGAAGACGAGCTCTGGTGCGCCCGACGGGTGCCGGGCGACTGCGATCTCACGCCAGACGAGGACGGGGAGCGTGCCGGGGAGGAGCGATTTGAACAGCGCTTCCTTGGCGGCGAAGCGCACGGCGAAGTGGGGCCAAGGGATGCTCTTGCGCCGGCAATAGTCGATTTCCTCCAGCGACCAGACGCGGCGCTCGATGCGGTCGCCGTGGCGTTCGAGGGCGCGTTGAATGCGGGAGACTTCGATGAGATCGATGCCGCAGCGCAACATGCCGCACACTCTAGCACGAACTTGCGAGAGTTCTCGTCAGCGCAAGAGCACGGCGCGCTGGGTCTGGCGGCCTTGGGCGCTGTCGAGGCTCAGCCAGTAGACACCGGAGGCGGTGTCGGTGCCCGTGTCGTCGCGGCCGTCCCACGTCAACAATCGCGTGCCGGCGTCGAGATGGCTCGCGGCGAGCAGCGTGCGCACGAGGCGGCCGCGCAGATCGAAGACGCGCAGCGACACCCGGCCGCTCTCGGGGAGATCGAACCGGACGGCCGTCCGTGGGTTGAAGGGATTCGGCTGAGGTGGATACAGCATGACGCGCGCCGGCGCCGCGGCCACGACGGCATACGGTCCATAGAAGGTGCGCGTGCCGTCGAGATCGACGCCGACAAGACGATAGGAATAGTGCGCGCCCGGGCGAACCTCGGCGTCGAAGAACTCGAATTCCGTGGTGTTGCCCGCGATCGGGTCGAGGTTGCGCCGCTCCCAGGGGCCATCGATTGCTTGGGCGCGCTCGACGTCGAAGTGCGAGAAGGCGGCATCCGCGGCTCCTCGCCAAGCGAGGCGGACACCCGCCGCTGTCGCGGCGATTTGAATGTCGCTCACCTCGATAGCGACCGTGATGTCGACGAACAGGTCGTGGGTGCCATAGACGCAATCCTGCCCGGCCTTGCTCGAACGGCGCACGCGCAAGTAGAGCGGCCCGTTCACCGTTGCGGTCCATGCGATGCGCGACGAGTGATCCCCGGCCGAGCGGTCGTCGTTCGAGGCCAGCACCGTGGTGCCGTTCGCGGCGTAGAGCAACATCTCGGTATCCGATCCACAGAGCAGGTTGCGGGTCTCGAAGATGTAGCTGCCGCCTTGGACGCCTGAAAAACGCGTCCAATCGGAATCGCCGGCCGGGTAGATCGTGTGCTCGGTCGTGCCGTTGCCGATGCCGCCCTCGCGTGCTTGAGCCACGGAATCGTCGGCTTCGTAGGCATCGTCGTAGAATTCGAGGCCGTGTGCGGCGAAGGCTTGGCGCATCTCGGTGGCATGGCCTTGGCCGCGCGCGAACCAGCCATCCCAGAAATCCTCGATGCTGATCGTGCTGACGAATACCTGTGGCAGATAGTTGGTGAACACATCCCAGAAACGCGTTCGCGCATCCGTGATGCTCATGGTTTCGTCGTCGACACCGGGGGTCGCGTCCGCCGTCGTCGTCTGATCGTAGACGTCCCACAAGGTGGCATTGACCGCGATCTCGTTGCCGCTGCCGAGCACGGTGTAGGTCGGCGGCTCCACCGTGTACTTCAAGATCCAGTGTCCAGTGCCGGGTTGTCCCGTGGTGTCGACGTAGATGTCGGGTCGCGGGAGGCCAAGCCAGTCGCGCACCATGTTCTGCAGGAAGGTGGCATAACCCTCGGACCAGGACAGCGTACAGCCCAGGCAATCGTTGGGACCATGCGATCCGGCGGGGTTGTCGCTGTCCGCGATTTCGAACTCCACGTAGTGTCCGAACTCGTGCAGGATCACCGCATCGTCGAACGCATCGGAATCGCTAGAGGCCCCGAGCAGGAAGATGCTGCGGCTGAAGATGTCGTAGTAGGTGCCGTTCGAGCTGTTCTGTGCCCAATAGACCGTGAGCGACTGCCCCGTGCCCGGGCGCGCACCTTCGTTGAGGGCGACGAAGTCGAGACCGTCCACGCAGACGTCGAAGACGTTGAAGGCGTCGCCGCCGGCGGTTTGCACGGCGACCACCGGGCTGCCGGTGAAGTCGATGTTGGCCGTCGGGGCGTGGTTGGTGAACACCGGATGCGCGACGGCGAAGATGGCACCACTCGGAGGCGTTTGCCGCACGGTCAGGAACAGCCCCGGGGTCTGTGTCGAGGCGGTGCGCACGCGCACGGTCAGGTTGCGCGTCTGGCTGTCCGTGACCTGCAAGGTGAATGTTCCGCTGGCGTCGGTGGCGCCGCTCGTGAGCACGGTGCTGCCATCGACGACCTCGACATCGGCGAATCGAATCGGCCGGTTCGGCTCGGAGCCGGTGAATCCATTGATGTCGAATTCCCGGTCCTTGTACAGGAAGGTGCCGCTGACCTGGTAGTCGGCGTGAGCGGGGAGCGCAAGGAGGAGCACGAGCAATCCCGCGGCTCGCCTCATCGGCGATCCTCCACGTTGCCCGTGTACTCGATCACGGTCTGGCCGGTCGCAGGATCCGCAAGCAGCCGGCCCGCGTCGGTGCTCGCGATCGCACGCGTCGGCCCCGAGCGCGCCGGACGCGCTTCGGCACGCATGCCACCTTCATCGGCAGACCGCGTCTCGACCGTGGCCCAGACGGCGTCGATCGATGCGGTGTAGCGCACCTGCTGCTGGTGCTCCTGCCCGGCTCGCAGCGTTCCGCGCCAGACCTCGACGGCCTGTGCGCCCGCTCCGATTCGCACCACGACGTCGCGATCGACGTCGAGCGATCGGAAGCGGACCTGCCAAAGATCGGCAGTGCCGGCAACGGACTCGATCTCCACTGCCATCGGGACGCGGGGTTTGCAGGAGACCGGCTGGCCGGCCACCAAACTTCGCGTCGCCAGCAGGCCGGAGCCGACGGGAGCAGGGAAGGATGCGCCGACGAGAGCCACGAGGACGCAGGCGAACTTGCAACCGTGCAACATGTTCGGGACACCTCGGGCGATGGGCAAACGGCAGGCTAGGTGCCGCGGCACTCGTTTGAAGATAGCATCGGCGATGCCATCGGTCCAGAATGCCGTCACGAAAAGCCCCGGGGACCCGGAGCATGCGCGACCTTGCGCCACCGCGCCCGAACGAACGCTGGGGGATTCAGCGGGATGCCCCAGGTTGTGGCGGATGGCTCCGTTTGTGGCAGGTATCTTGCCCCGAGGAGGATGCCGCATGAAGTGGATGGGGGAGGTGGGTGTGCAGTTCCGTAGCCGGCTTTTCCTCTTCGTATCGTTCCTCATCGTTCTCTGCAGTTGCTCGCGTGCACCGACCGATGAAGAGTCGCGCTACCGTGCCGTGGTGCGCGCGCGTGCATTGTTCGAATTGGGCGACCTCGAGGCGGCGCAGGACCTTCTCGAAGGGGTCGTGCGGTCGGAGGCGCGACCGGATGCTTGGATCAATTTGGGCTGGGTCCAGCATGCGCGCGGCAAGAGTAAGGATGCCGCGCTGTCGTGGTCGGCCGCGCTCGAATTGAATCCGGCGGACGTGCGCGGACTGCATGCATTGGCAGCGCTGCGTCTGGAAGAAGCCAAGATGATGGCGGATCGTGGCGCTGCGGCAGCCCTGCTGGCCGAGGCGCGCGAACTCGCCGAACGCGCCAGTGGCGTCGATGCGAGCAATGCGGCGATCCAGCGCCTGCTCGAGAACGTTCAGCGGGCGCAAGGCGATTCGGCGGCGGCGAGATCACACCGGGAGGCGGAGCGCCTCGATCCGGGTCGCGCCGGGGCGAATCCGGTCACGCAAGGCTTCGCTGCCGTGAGTTTGCCCGCGTTGCGGCGCGCGCCGCATTTTTCCCGCACCCCGCCACGATTCGAGACGCGGCCTCTCGAGATCGCGGCACGTGCCGCGACACCCGTCGACCTCGATGGCAATGGTCTCGAGGACCTGTTGCTCACAGGTTCCGGAGCGATCCTGATGGCAGATTCGGCCCACGCGGAGATGCGGGTCCCTTGGCTACCGACGACGTTGCTCGCCGACCCGGTCGAAAGCGTGGTCGTTGGGCTCTTCGATGCTGATGCCACAAGCGACGTGATCGCTTTCACGCGTGCGAAGGTCGATTCGGTATCGGGGCCACCGCAAGCATGGCTCGTTCGCGGCGGTCAACGCCCGCGCGTCGAGTCGTTGGGCGAGCTCGCCGAGACGGTTCATGCCGTCGAACCGATGGACGTCGATCGAGATGGGGATGTGGATCTCGTGCTGGCGACGAGTGGCGAGTCGGGCCTGCGACTCTGGCGCAACGAGGACGGACGATTCGCAGACACGGCGCTCCCCGGGTTCCCGGACTTCGGGGCTGCACGGGCATTGGCGGCACTGGATGTCGACAACGACGGGGCGCTCGACCTGCTGTGCACGGATGGATTGCACCGCGTGCGCGTCCTGGTGGCGCGGGGTCCGGATACGTTCGTCGACATGACGGTGCTCACGGGGATGTCGGGGCAGCGTGCCCGCGCTTTGGCTGGTGCGGATGTGGACGCCGATGGTGACGACGATGTGCTTCTTGGCGACGACGAAGGGTTGTGGCTGTGGAGCAACGAAGGTGCCAGCCATTTCGCCCGCGTTGCGGCCTATCGTGACGCGCTCGCCACGTGGTCGACAGGTCCCGAGCGAGGTGTTCCAGTGGCTGCAATTCACATCGCCGATCTCGACAACGACGCTCTCGTCGACATCGTCACCCAACATTTCTCGGCGCAGCCCAGTGCCGTCGCCACCCACGCGTTGGAATCGACCGGCTCGACCGAGGACACGGCGCCGAACCAGCGCCGCCTCGAACCGTTGCTCGAAGTGCCAGCGACGACACACCTGGCGTTTTGGCACAACGAAGGCGATGCACTCTTCACCGACGTGACCAGCCGAGCGCTCGACGGGGACGGTGTGGCCGGAGCTGCGTCGATCGCGAGCGGAGATTTCGACCGGGATGGCGACTTGGATCTCGTCGGTGCGGGCGCGGACAGCACGGTCCAGTTCTGGTGGAACGTGGGCGGCACCGTGGGCAGGAGCGTCGAGATCGAGCTCGTCGATGCCACTCGCCCGGCCATGGCGGTCGGGGCGCACGTGGAGCTGTTCGTCGGGGAGCTGGGCGCAACGTGCAGGCTGCGCCGTGCCGTCGGATGGCTGGGAGTCGGAAACGCGCAGACCGCCGATGTCGTGCGCATCGTCTGGCCCGATGGCAATGTGCAGAACCAACTCGACGTCGCGTTGCCGGAGCGCGGGCGCCTGCGCATCCAACGCTGATCCACGTCCTGCTCTAGGCCGCTTGCAGCGAGTGCAAGCGCTCGACGCGGACACGCCGGTGGAAGCGCAGCGCGAGCGTGACACCGACCAACGTGAGACCGATCGTGAGCCCGCACCACAAGCCGCGCGGCCCCCAGCCGAGCGGAAAAGCCAGCAAGTAACCCAGAGGCAACGCGATAAGCCAGTACGCCGCTCCGGCGACCAACATGGGGAAGCGCGTGTCGGCAGCTCCGCGCAACGCGCCGATGGCGATCACTTGAATGCCGTCGGAAAGTTGAAATGCGGCGCCGATGAGGAGCAGCGACACGCCCATCCGTTGGAGATCGGCGTCGTCGGTGTAGATGCCGACGAAGAATTCCGGAACTGTGAAAAAGCTGAGCGCGGCCAGGCCCATGAAGCCGACGCCCAACACGTAGGCCGCGAATGCAGCGCGTCGGGCCGCGAGCACGTCGTTACGTCCCAAGGCTTGCCC
Source organism: Candidatus Krumholzibacteriia bacterium (assembly GCA_035649435.1). GTDB lineage: Bacteria > Krumholzibacteriota > Krumholzibacteriia > DASRJW01. The sequence continues at coordinate 18,789 of DASRJO010000197.1, forward strand.
GACACGCACTGCGGCGGTCGCCGAGAAACCGAGCGGGACCATGAACGTCGTGCTGCAGAGGTTGAGCGCGATCTGATGCCCGGCGAGCTCGAGCGTTCCGAACCAACCCATGAGCACCGAGACGCAGGCGAAGACGCCGACCTCGAGACCGAACTGACTCCCAGCCGGCAGCCCGAGCCGTACGAGGCGGCGCAGGAGGCGGCGATCCGGCGGCCACGGCGGCAGATGCGTGAGGTACGGTCGCAGGTGCGGGCGGGTGAAGACATACCCGGCCAGCATCAAGAACATCGCGATGCGTGAGATCGTGGTCGACCACGCCGAACCGACTGCACCCATGGCTGGGGCCCCGAGGTTGCCGTAGACGAGCACCCAATTGCCGAAGACGTTGAGCAGGTTGGCGGCGATCATCACCACCAATGCGGGCCGGGCGCGCGAGATGCCTTGCATGAACTGGCGCAAGA
>DASRJO010000198.1:0-2800 GCA_035649435.1 Candidatus Krumholzibacteriia bacterium
ATCGGTGTCGAGCGGCAGGTGCGGACCGTGTTGCTCGATCGCGCCAACCGGCAACAGGGCGACATCCACGCTGCGCAGCCGGTCCTTCGCCTCGGGCGAAGTGAGCTCGCCCCAGAGAAAGCCCCCGGGACTCTGCGTCACGTTGGTGTCGCGCTCGGGTTTGCCGCTCGTGCGCCGGGCCTGGCGCTTTTCCGCTCGCGCCGGGCTGGATTGTGCAGCAGCCGGATCGGCGACATCGCTCTGGGGCTCGCGCCCCGCTGGATGCCGCCCGCGGTCGAGCTCGACGTATGCATCGCATCGGACCCAGGCCCGACCCTCGCGGCGCACGACGCCGTTGGCATGGGCGAGATAGATGCGGAGGAGCCGCTCGCGCAAATCCTCCGGGATGTCCTCCAAGGGCGAGCGCTCGGGGTCGAGCCGCAGCTGCGTGACCTCGGGATGACTGCGCGGCCGGACCGGCGTGTCGCCTTCGGGGAGCAGGCCCTTCTGACGCAGAATGGAGAGTACGTGCGCCGCGCAGTCCGCTTCTTGGTGCACACCGACGCGCGCCAGTGCCCGCAAGCAATGATCGACCTGCGCGGGGGTGTAGCCACACAGCGCGGGATCGACATTCGACGCCACCAGCATGCCGACGATCCTGCGGCACTTCTCGCATTTGCCGCAGGGGAGGACACGGCCATCCTCACTGTGCGCTGCATGACAAGAAACCTGGTGCACGAAGAGATCAGGGTAACGTCGTGCGAGGGTCTTCTGCACCAGCAGCTCGGACAACGGGCGCAAGAGCGAGAACTGGCGCACTCCGTACCCTTTGCGCTGGAAGTAGCGGCTCAGCTCGCGGTCGAAGAAACGGCTTTGGTCGTACAGCCCGTCGTAGTGCGGGATGCCTTGGTGCACGGCGCGCCGGGTCGTGTCGTACTCGTCGCCGATCACGAGACGACCGATGCCCCGCTTGCGCAGCAGCGGCATGGCACCGAACAGGAATACCGCCACCGTCCACAGCCGAATGGGGTATTCGTCGGCGCGCACGCTGTGGAAATCCGGGCGAATGAAAGGAAACTGGCGCAAGAACCACGAGAAGACGCGATCCGAGTTCGTCCACACCCGCGCCGTTCCAGGATGGTGTTCTTGCAGGTGACGGTAGGCGTTGCGCGCCGTCAGCCAATGGTTGCCGGATTCATTGATGAAGATCGCGTGCACGTCGTGGCCGATCTCGCGGAGCAGCCCGAACGAAAGCAGGCTGTCCTTGCCGCCGCTCGAGAGCACGGCCACGCTTTCGCGCTGCGTCTGCCAGCCCGTGTCGACGGGGGTGGCTCGAACGGCGGCTGAACCTTTCCGACGCGTGCCGTTGCTGCGCTCCGTGCCGGTGAAGCGCAACGTCGCATGGGTCCAACGCGGCGGCCGGATCACGGGTAATTTTGCGGCGGGGCCACGCAAGAATGGGTTGGGCTGCAGGAATTTCTTGACCGCGATTTCACGCGAAGTGTTCTCGATCATCTTCTCCAGGAAGTCACGATCGGCGGCGTCGTAATCGCCGTGGAAGACGATCTCGTCGCAGAAAAGTCCGTAGTTGAGCGCGATCTGCGCTGCCATCATGCGCGCCAAATCCTGGGCCCCCGGATCCGCAGCGTCGAAGACCTCTTCTTCGTAGCGATAGATGAGCTCGGTGCGAGCGACCTTGCGCTTGCGCACCAGCGTGTACGGCGCCACCAGACGATTGGGCTCGAGGTGAACGGGGCCGACTTCCAGCCGCTCGGCCACGTGCAAGCAGTTCCAGGCTTCGGCACTGCCGTTGCCGCCGGAGCTGGCGCCGCGGCGTCCACTACGCGCGACTTTCTTGTCACTGCGCTTCATGCATGACCGCCTCGTCGTGCCCGGATGAGGCCTCTCGCCCGCAGCGGGCCATTCGAATGCAGGCACGCGCGAATCAGGGTCTCGCCGCAAGAGCGAGCACGCGGGGTGCCGGAAGATACGCAGACATTATCTCAGATCGGCGACCGGTTGACGCGCCTCTCCCGCATGCACGGGGTCGCCAATTCCAGGCTGGTTTCCATGGTGTCAGGAGTGTCGTCGCGGCCCAGGTTTCACGGCAACAGGGTTTGGATCGGCAGGCGGTCAGGCCGACTCGACTAGCCATTCGGGCCCGCGTTGCCTCTTCGCATGCCCGACCATCCTTCGATCTCCTGCCGGTGCCCTGCATCGTGTGCCGCCATCATTGTCGGGAGGTCGCACAGCGCGACGGCGCCGACTCCTTCTTGGATCCCGGCACGCAGCCATTCATCCATCTTGATGGAACGCAGAGTCGCCAAGTTGGCTGCTCTCGCTACACGAAAAGCCTGAATGCCTGCGGCGATGGAGAGCGTCTTGTACCCTCGCTCCTCGGCGACTCGTGCGCCGTCGAAGTCGGGGAGCACGGGTTCCGCTTCAGACAACAGGCGACGGATCCGAACTGCGTAGCCGTCGCGCTCGAGATCAGCCAAATGCCAGCACTGCTCGACCGGCGAAAAAGAGCCATCGGGTCCAGGCAAAAGCACATCGGCAGCAGAGAGATCTGCAAAGACCGCCTGCAGGAATTCAGGCATCTGCGCGAGCCGCGAAAGCAGCTCGTCGTGCTCCAGAGACGTCATTCGCAAGAACTGCATGGTGCTTCGTCTTTCTTGTTCAGCGGCGACTTTATTCTCGAGCTCGCTTCTTCCACTGCCAGAGCCCGGCCGTGACGCTCGCGGGCAAGCGATGTCCCAATTGCCGTGCCAGCATACAGAGTTGCCCTCGATGGTGCGCCTCATGCGCCACGAAGTAGGTG
>DASRJO010000199.1:0-40584 GCA_035649435.1 Candidatus Krumholzibacteriia bacterium
GAGCGCCTTCAAGATGTTTGCTGGCGGCGCATGGTCACCCGGGAAGCCACTGTCTTGTCGCCAGGCCAAACGTCCTGAAGCATCGAATACGAGCACGCCGCCAAGTTGCAACGGATCCCCCGCGACCCTGGTCTGCTGGGCTCCGGCGCGCCGAGCGCGCCGCACGGACAGCATGAGGCGCGGGTCGAGCAACCGGTACCAGGCGCGACGCAGGCCCGCAGCGCGATAGGAATGCCGCGCCGGATCGGTGACCACGTCGAAGGGAGCGTCGATTTCGGCCCGGAACGTCGCCAACTCGTGCGGTTCGCCGTTGCCGATCACGATCACGCGGGCTCCGTGCGCACGAATCTCTTTGTCGATGGCGCACAACTGTGCGACCTGCTCGCGGCAGAAAATTCACCCGAAGTGGCGCACGAAGACCAGCACGGTGGCGCTGGCACGCATCCAATTCCCGAGGTCGATCTCGTGACCGTCCGATCCGAAGACCTTCACACCGTCGAAACGCGAGACATCCACCGGTCCTCCAGGAATCAAGCGTTTGAGCCATCTGCCAGGTGCCGCGCCTGCGCGAGGAGCTCGGCGGCGCCTTGGGAGAGCAGCTCCTGCGCCACACGATTGGCGATGGGCTCGGGATCGGCCGGCGGCCCCGAAGCGGAGCTCGCAAGCAATGTTTTGCCGTCGACGCTCAACAAGCGTGCACGCAGCGTCAACGTCTCCGACTCGATGTGGGCGAGAGCGCCGAGTGGCACGCGACATCCGCCATGCAAGGCGTGCAGCAACAGGCGCTCGCACGTGGTCGTGATGCGCGTGTCACGGTCGTCGGCACCGGCAACGAGCGCGCGTGTTTGCGCATCGTTTGCGCGTACTTGCAGAGCGATCGTGCCCTGCGCCGGCGCCGGCAGCATGATCTCGGGGTCGAGACGCACGCATCCGGGGGGCAGCAGCCCGAGCCGGTCGAGTCCCGCAGAAGAGAGAACGACGCCGTCCAGCTCGCCTTCGTCCACCTTGGCGAGCCGCGTGGGGACGTTGCCGCGCAGGTCCACGACCTCGAGATCGGGACGTAAGCGCAGGAGCTGCGCACGGCGGCGCAAGCTCGAGGTGCCGATGCGTGCGGCGCGCGGCAACGCCGACAACGCCACACGCATGGCCGCATCTTCGAAGCCGCGCAAGGCGTTGGCGACCAGGGCATCACGCGGATCGTCGCGGGGCAACAGCGCTGCGACCAGGAGCTCCGGCAGGGATTCGGTCGGCAGGTCCTTCAAGCTGTGGACTGCGACGTCCACTTGGTCGTCGAGGAGCGAGCGCTCGATCTCGCGCGTGAAGATGCCGATGGCGCCGAGATCCTGGATGTTGTGGGTTTGCCGTTCGTCGCCGTGGCTCTGGATCTCGACGATCTCGAACTGCAGTTGCGGATGCAATGCTCGCAGCACGTCGCGCGCTCTCTCGGCCTGCCACACAGCGAGCCGACTGCCTCGAGTTCCGATGCGGAGAGTCTTGGACATCGGGAGCGCGCTCCGGGAGACGGGGAACAGTGACTCAGGTGTCGTCCGGACGCGGGGGATCGTCGGGCGGTTCGAGACCGAAGATGTCGCGAATGGCCTGCAAGCGCCGGCGGCCCGTCTCACCCAAAGTCGAGGCCTCGCGCAGCAAGGTCATCGGCCGGTGCAGGATCTTGTTGAGCAGGGCCGCAGTGACCTTGTCCGCCGCTTCACGCTGCTCGGGTGTGAGCTTGGCGCGGGCGATCTCTTGCTGGCGCAGCGTCTCCAGGCTCTCGCGCAGCTCGCGAATTACCGGCGCAGCCTGCAATCCGGCATACCAGTCCAGGAAGCGGTCGACCTCTTGCGCGATGATGCGCTCGACCTTCGGCACTTCACGCCGGCGGCGCAGCAAGTTCTGCTCGATCATGGCTTGCAGACTGTCGATGTTGTGGAGGAAGACATTGTCGATGTAGGCGACGGCACGATCGACGTCGCGCGGCACACCGATATCGACGATCAACAGCGAAGCGTTCTGGCGCTGTTTCTGCGCTCTGCGCACCAAGGATGCATCCAGGATCGGCGCCGGGCTGCTGGTGGCGGTGATGACGATGTCCGCGTCGGAGAGCGCCTCGTCGAGCTGGTCGAGGCCGATCGGCTGTCCACGCGTCTCGGTCGCGAGGGCGCGTGCACGCTCGAGGCTGCGGTTGGCGATGAGAAGCCGGCCGATGCCGTGCTCGCGCAAATTCTGTGCGGCGAGCGTGCCCGTTTCACCGGCACCGACGACCAGGGCCGTGCGCGGGGCGAGGTCGGCGAAGATCTTGTGTGACAAGCTCACCGCGGCCATGGCGACGCTCATGGCGCCCTTCGAGATCTCGGTCTCGGCGCGGGCGCGCTTGCCGCAACGAATGGCGGTAGCCAGCCAGCGTTCGCCGACCACGCCGGAGGTGTTCGAGCGGATGCTCGACTCCGAAGCCAGCCTCACCTGTTGGAGAATCTGTGGCTCGCCGAGCATCATCGAGTCGATGCCGGTCGCGACACGGAACAGCTGCTCCACCGCCTCGCGACCCTGATGGCGATAGAAGTGCCCGGCATCGAGCGCGGGGTCGAGGTCTTTGTAGCGCGCCAGCAGTCCCCACGCATCTTGGAGCGAATTTCCGTTCACGTTCACCGTGTAGAACTCGGTGCGATTGCAGGTCGAAATGAGGAAGACGTCGCTGTCGTGCAATCCCGCGCGCGCTGCGCGCAGGAAGGCGTCGGCTTCCTCGGGCTGGAAGGTGATGCGCTCGCGGAATTCCACCGGCGCCTGCCGGTGGTTCGTCCCGATCATCAACAAGCCCTTGGGATCAGCGAGCATGCCCTACCTCAGAGCGTGAAGTCGTGGAACGAGCGGAACAGCCGGTTGACCGCGAGCATCGAGAACACGACGAGAACGAAACCGGCAATGGTGAAATACGCCATCTTCGTGCCTTGCCAGCCGCCGGCGATGTGGCTGTACATGCACACGGCATAGACGAACCAGGTGATCAAGCTCAGCCAGACTTTGGGATCCTGCCAGAAGTGTGGATAGACATCGAGCGACATCAGCGAGCCGGCACAGATGGCGAGCGTCAGCATGCCGAGCCCGAACATGGCGGCGCGCCAGTTCATCCCCGCGAGCGTGTCCAACGACGGCAGGCGTTCGTAGATGATCCCGAAGCGATGCTTGCGCAGCTCCCGATAGAGCATGATGTAGAGAAGCCCGTAGATGGCGGACACTGCGAAGCCGGAGTAGCCGAGCAATGCAGTTGCGACGTGGAGTCCGAAGACCGGACTCTGGAGCAACTGCCTTTCGATCACGACGTCGAGATCGATGAAAGCGCAGGCCAGGGTCTGGCAAAGAAACACGAGGGGCACGAACAGGAAGCCGGTGTATGGGGTGCCCGAGCGCTTTTCCTGCACCAGATAGACGACCGCCAGCGCCAGCGACAGAGCGGTGAGAGATTCGAAACTGGTGGCGATAGGCACGCGCTGAAAATGAAGCGTGAGCAAGCCGATGAATCCGGCGTGCAAGATGATGGTGCCGGCGAGAGCGCGCGGCGCCAGGCGGCGCTTCACTGGATCGTCACGGAAGAACACCAGGAGGTAGGCCAGACTCACCAGTCCATACGCGATGGGGAGCAACGTGGCCAGGAGACGGATCGCGAGGTGCATTGATCCAAGCCCTTGTGAGACTCAACCCATTCTGGAATCTATGGTTGACGCTTTCGAAGCGTCAAGGGCGCCGTTCGGGCCCCGGCCGGCCACGCAGGCGCGCGGCCGCCGGCTTGGGGCGGCGACCATTTCAGGATCCCGCCGGCCGCCGCGTGAGCTGTGCATAAGCCGCCTGAGTCGCCGCGACCATGGTCTGGTAGCCATAGAGGGATGAGCGCTCCCGCGCCTTGCGAACGACGCTCGCGCGCAATGCATCGTCGCGCAGAAGACGCAGGATGCCGGCGGCCAATGCGTGCGGCTCGCGTGGCGGAACCAAGAGGCCGGTGTCGCCATCCTGCACCAGATCCGGCACGCCGCCCGTGCGCGTTGCCACCACGGGCACGCCGAGGACTTGCGCGTCCATGATCGAGGTGCACAAGCCCTCGAGTGACGACGACAGCACGAAGCAATCCAAGAGCGAAAGGATCTCGAGCGCATCGTCGCGAAATCCGGTGAGCACGAACCGGTCGGCCAGGCCCAGCTCGCGCACGAGGGCTTCGAGACGCGGGCGCTCGCGACCCTCGCCGACGATGAAGAAGCGCGCCGATGGCATTTCGTCGGCGACGAGTCGCGCTGCCCGGATGAAATCGGTCAGCGACTTGTGCGGCGCGAGCGCAGCGACGCTGCCGACGGCGATCGTTCCGGACTCGCCGAGCCCGAGCTCCGCTCTCAGTGCGCGGGTGTCGCGCAGCCGCTGGTGGCGTGCGAGATCGATGCCGCTCCGCACCAACACGATTCGAGACGGATCGACGCCTCCTTGCACGAGGACATCGCGCACACCGTTCGAGATCGCCAGGTACAGATCGGCACCCCAACGGTACTTGAGGGCGCTCGGCCCGCGCTTGGCGAAGGCGAAGTCGACACGCCGGCTGATGACGACGAAGGGTTTCCGGCGCGGCCAAGTGGCGAGGAAGGCGATGCCGTGCGCATGCGAAGCATGACAATGCACGATGTCGAACCGGCCGCTGCGTAAGTGCCGGCGGAGTGTCGCCGCGGCCACGAGGTCCATGCCGCCGCGGATCGGCAGCGGCACCTGATCGACGCCGAGCTCCGCGGCCCGCTGGGCGATGGCGGCGCCCGGGGGCGAAGCCAGCACGACCTCCGTATTCGTGGTCTCACGCAACCCGTGCATCAGGAGGTACAGCTGATTCTCCCCGCCCCGCCAGGTGGTTTCCGAATCGATCATGAGGACGCGGAGCGGTGTCGGCATCTTCAGGCTCCAGGCGAGGGATGCCGCGTCAATTCCCACGCCTTGGCATACTTGAGCATGACGCTGTACGACGAAAGCAAGCACAGGAGCAGACCCGGAAGGCCGTCGAACACGCCGCCCCGCGCGATGTACATGCGCAGGAAGCGGAGTGGCGGATGCACGAGCAGGCGCAAGAGCGGGAAGCGGCCGCCACGGCGGGCGAAGTCCACGGCGCCACGCGTGGTGTAGGTGTTGATCTTGCGCATGTGCTGCTCGATGCTGGCGTAGGGGTAGTGCCGCAACCGATGGAACAGGAATCCGGGTTCGCCATCGAGGACGATCTCCTCGTGCACTTCGGTCTCGCGGTAGCGTGCCTTTTGGCGGTGGATCAAGCGCAACACCTTGTCCCGTTGCCAGCCGCAGAAGCGAATCCGGTGGCCGAGATAGTCGCTCTGGCGGTGGATCCAGTATCCCTCGCAGGCCGGCTGCGAATCCAAGGCCTCGATCTCGCGCTTCAATTCGGCGGAGACAGCCTCGTCGGCATCCAGGATCAGCACCCAGTCGTGCGTCACTTGCTGCAGCGCCCAGTTCTTCTGCTTCGCAGCCGACTCGTACGGGCGTGAGACCGTGCGCACCCCATGGCGGGCGGCGATCTCGAGGGTGCGATCGGTGCTGTGCGAATCGACGAGGAGAATCTCTCCGAAGCCTTGCAGCGGCTCGAGACAGCGCTCGATGTTCTTTTCTTCGTTGTAGGTCGTGATGAGGACGGAAATCGCGCTCAGTTTCATGCGCCCACGAGCTCCGTGAGGAAGGCGACCGGATCCCCGGCGCGGAGCAAGGCCGTGCCGAGGCAGACGGCATCGACGTGTCCCCGCAGGGCGCGCACATCGGCGGCGCTCCCGATGCCGAAGCACGAGACGACCGAGCGTGACATCGGAATCCGGGGCGCGAGCGCGAGCGTGGCGCCCAGGTCGATGCGGCCCGATTCGAGGTCGCGATTGGAGATGGCGATGATGGCCGCGTCGGTCGCGAGCGCCATGTCGAGCTCGGCGCCGTTCGCCACCAGGACCACGGCGACCATGTGCAATGACCGCGCGGTGCGCAAGGCGCTCTGCAGGCGCTCCGCCGGCAGCAGTGCCGGACGCAGGAATACCGAATCGGCTCCCAGTCGGCGCGAGTCGTGGATCTGCAGCTCGTCGAGGATGAAGTCGTTGCGCAGCAGGGGAACCTGCACACCGCCGCGTTCGAGAGCGGCGAGGTCGTCGCGATTCCCATGCCAGTGACGCGATTCGGTGGCGACGACAAAGGCGCCGATGCCGCCTTCCTGCAAGCTCGTGGCCATGGACACGAGGTCGAGATCCGCACGGATCGCGCCCCCCCACGGATCGTGGCGCTTGAGCTCGGCGAAGAACACCGTGTCCTCGCGGCCGGTGCCGATGGCGTAGCGCAGATCGCGTGCGCTGGGCCGGACGTTGCGCACCAGCTTCGCATCCAGCTGGGCGATTTCGTCGCGCTTGTCCTGCAGGATTTCTTCGAGCAACACGACCCCTGATCTCGTTTCGACCCCGCGCACTCGTGGCGGTCAAGAGCTCCAGACAGCATCGATCCAGACGGACGCCGCGGAATGATAGCGGACCACGCGACCACGCGCGCGGCGCAACGTGGGAACGCAGGTTGCAAGCGGTTGAGATTGCAGGAGAAACCCAGCCGAGAAGAGCCTTGGCCGGCGCCGAGAGGGCGCCCCGACACCGACGCTGGCTGTGGTGAATGGATCCTGCACAGGGACCGCACGGTCGTCGACAGAACCGAGCCATCTCATGCCATCGATCGCCAAGTTTCTACCGCCACTCGCGCTCAAGACGAAGTTCGCCATCGTCATTGGGGCGATGATTCTGGCGGTGGTGGTGCTGATCACGACATTCCTGACGCACCAGCAAGAGGTCACGATTCTGGATGGCCTGACACGCCAGGCGGTCGCACTGACCGAGAACGTGGCTTACAACTGCCAGCTGCCCTTGGTGACCCAGAACGCGGCTTCGTTGCAGCGACTCGGCCTCGGCCTGCTCGAGCATGCCGAGGTCGTGTCGGTGCAGTTCGAGGACGACCTCGCGGTCCCGATCATTCGGGTCGGATCGGACCTCGACTCCTTGCATCTGAGCGCCGAATCCAGCGAGGAGTCCGAGAACGGAACGCACACCGCTTGGATGCGCGCGGACGGCGGCACGCGTTATCTGGAAGTCCTGGCCCCGGTGACGCTCGAAGCGGCGCGCGACGGCGATATCTTGGCGCCGCAGCGCGAAGTGGGACAAAGCGAGCGCATCGGCAGCGTGCGCTTGCGCATGACGACGCAGGGCGCCGAGGACCGCATCGCGGCCATGAGCCAGCTCGCGGGGTTGCTGGGCATCGTGGTGGCAGTGGCAGGCAGTATCGCGGCGGCGATGGTCGTGCATCGCATCATCCGGCCGCTGGCGCAGCTGATGGAAGGCAATCACCGCGTCGCGCGCGGCGACTTCAGCTTGTTGCTCGAGGTGCGCTCGCGCGACGAGTTCGGCCAGTTGGCGGCGTCGTGGAACCAGATGGCGAACGAGCTCCAACGTTCACGCCAGCTCGCCGGCAGCTATCTCGAATCGCTGCTCGCGAACACAGAAAAGCTCGAGGAAGCCAACCGCACCCTGCTGCACAAGAACGAGGAAATCGCCAAAGCCAGCCGCATGAAATCCGAGTTTCTGGCGATCATGTCGCACGAGCTGCGCACGCCGCTCAATGGCATCATCGGCTTCTCCGAGGTGCTCCTGGACGAGAAGTTCGGCAAGTTGAACGACAAGCAGAAGCGCTTCACGGAGAACACCATCACCAGCGGCCGGCACTTGCTGCGGCTGATCAACGATCTCCTCGACCTCTCCAAGATCGAAGCCGGCAAGATGGAGGTCGTGCCGCAGACGGTCGACTTGGCCCAGAGCCTGGAGGAGATTCAGATCCTGGTGCGGAATCTCAGCCTCAAGAAGGGCATTCAGCTGTTCTGCGGCCCGGTGCCGCAGCGCACCGCGCACAGCGACCCCAAGCTGTTCAAACAAGTCATGTTCAACCTGCTTTCCAATGCGATCAAGTTCACGCCCGTGGACGGGTGCGTGGAAGTCTCGGTGCGTTGTTTGAGCGGCGCCGAGTTGCGCGCCGAGCCCGTGAGCCACGTGCTGCCGGCGGGCCGACGTGAAGCCATCGGGGACGTCGAACATGTGTTAGTGGAGGTGCGCGACACGGGTGTCGGCATCGCGCCCGAGGATCACGAAAAGATCTTCGTGCCCTTCCAGCAGCTCGATTCCTCCTACGCGCGGCTGCAGGAAGGCACGGGTCTCGGCTTGGCGTTGACCCGCCGGATCGTGCGCTTGCTCGGCGGTGAGATCTGGTTCACCAGCCAGCGCCAAGCCGGCAGTTGCTTCATCTTCTTCATCCCCCTCGAGTACGCGGGCGAGGCCGTCGAGCTCGTGCCGGAAATGGCGGCGTCCGAGTCCGGAGCGGTGCCGAGCGCCGAAGCCTCGGAAGAGCCCATCCCGGCCCCCGACGTCGAATCGGATGCCGAGTTCGCACCGGTGGTCGATTCCGAAGAGCAGACCGAACGTGTGCTCTGGCCCTGGGGTGAAAAACCGGCGCGGGCGAAGGACGCGCCAGGATCCGTTGAATCAGAGCCATCTCCCGTGTTCGGAGGGAGACCCTCATGAAACGAAAGTCTAGAAAACGCGGGCGAGTGCTCCTGATCGAGGATGACGATCTCAACATGGAGCTGGTGCAGATCGTGCTGGAAGGCGCGGGCTACGAGGTTCTGTGCGCCAGCACCGCTGCAACCGGCATCGACATCGCTCGTCGTGAACGGCCAGATGCAATTCTCATGGACGTGCAGATGGCCGAAATGGATGGCCTGGAGGCGGCGCAGTGTCTGCGTGCCGATCCGGCGACGGCCACGATTCCAATCGTCGCCGTCACCGCGCACGTGAAGAAGGAAGACCAAAGACGCTGCCTCGAAGCTGGATGTGCTCTGCACTTGTCGAAACCCGTCGACACGCGTGCCCTGCCCGAGATCGTAGAGCGCATCATTCACGCCGCGGAGCATGTCGCATGATGCCAAATGCCCTGAGCGAGCCCTCGACGGCCCAGGGTGCATGCATCCTCGTGGTCGACGACAACGCGCTCAATTGCGAGCTCTTCGAAGCCATGCTCAGCCCGGCGGGGTACCGGGTGGTGCAGGCAGTTTCGGGGCGGGAGGCTCTCGCGAGCGCCGAGCAGCTGCGTCCTGAGCTGATCCTCCTCGACGTGAACATGCCGGGGATGGACGGTTTCGAGGTAGCGCGCCGGCTGCGTGCGAGCGAGGCCACGCGGCTGGTCCCGGTGATCATGGTCACGGCATTGGGGGACCTGGATCATCGGCTGCGGGGCCTCGAGTCCGGCGCCGACGACTACTTGGCCAAGCCGGTGAGCCAAGCGGAGCTGCTCGCGCGCGTGCAATCGACCCTCCGCCTTTCCTACCTGCGCCGCCAAGTGGACGAACGGCAAAAACTGGAGCTCGTCCTCGGGGACGTGAGCGATGGGATCCTCATTCTCGATGTGTCGTCGCGCGTGCGCGAGATCAGCGCCAGCGCCCGGCGCTGGCTGGCGCACGGGCAAGACGTGCAGCGGCTCGCCCAAGTGTGGCAACACATGAAGGGTGCTCCGGAAGACCTCGACGCGGCGGTGCAGCGCGGTGAATCGCGCGATTTCGTCCTGCATCGCGTCGAGCCGACGCTGTACTTGCGAGTGTCGATGCGGCCCGTGCGCGACCCGCAGGGGAACCCGACAGGAGCCGTGCTCTCGATCCGTGACATCACGCGCGAGCACATCGAACACAAGTTGCAGCAGGACGTCTTGTCGCTGGTGAGCCACAAGCTGCGGACACCGCTCACCGTGGTGACCTCTTGGTCGGAAGTTCTCCTCGAGGGCGGCTGTGGCTCGCTTCCCGAGCCGCAGCAGCAGGCGGTGCAGGCGATCGCGGGAGCGGCAGCCGACCTGCGCCGCGTCGTCGACGGAATCTTCCTCTACATGGAGTGGACACGGCGGTTGCAGCATCTGCGCAGCCGATCTCTGCCGCTCGCGGAGCTGGCGCAGGAGCTGCGTGCACACCTGCAGGTCAAGTCGTTGCCCGCTCATATCGAGGTAGACGCGGGACCCGGGAACATCCGGGTGGATCCGACACTTTTCGTCGAGGCTCTCGCCGAGCTCGTGCGCAACGCGGTCAAGTTCGGCGGGCCGGCCGTGCAGGTGAAGGTCAAGCTGCGGCGCGCCGCGGATGCAGCAGTGGTCGAGGTGATCGACAACGGCCCCGGAATTCCGCCCGAGCACCTCGAACGCATCTTCGAACGTTTCTATCAAGTGGAATCGGACTTCACCGGGCAGATCCATGGTTTGGGCCTCGGCCTCTCGATGGTCAAGCGCGCCGTCGATGCCATGGGCGGCACGCTCACGGTCGTCAGCCGACTGCAGCAGGGCACGCACTTCACGCTCCGGGTGTGAGTCGAACCGCGCGCCCTAGGCCCAGCGCCAGATTGCCGCGACGACCCACCACTACATCATCCAGTTGCAGCCAGTTCGCGAGCGTCCGGAGCTCACCCGCGAGCGCAGGAGCGACTTCGTCTGCAGCCGCATGCGGTTCTCGATAGGCAGCGAGCACGAGCAGTCGACGCCGTTCACGATCGGCCTTGAGATCGACGCGGGCGACGAGTCGCTCTCCGAGCAGAAACGGCAGCACGTAGTATCCCCAGCGGCGTTTGGCTCTCGGCACCCAGATTTCGAGCACGTAGTCGAAATCGAACAAGCGTGCGAGCCGGGGCCGATACCAAACGATCGGATCGAACGGCGAGAGCAGCATGCAGGCTGCGATATTCCGTGGTCGCTCGGCCCGTGGATGAAGATACGCCGGTTCTTTCCAGCCCTCGACGCGCACGATCTCGAGCGCGCCCGACGCGGCCAGCTCGTCGAGGCAGGCACGAGCGTCACGGATCGGCAGTCGATGGTAGTCGGCGAGATCGCCGGCGGTGCCGATGCCATGTGCGCGCGCCGCGCGCAGAAGCAGCTCCCGTTGCGCCGCCACTCGGTCGATCCGGTGCCGTCGCACCTCCGCCGGCAGTACGCGCGTGCTCAGGTCGTACACTCGCGCCTGCGTGGTGCCGCGACGGTCAGCCACGGCAAGCGTGCCGCGGGCGAAGTGCGCCTCGAGCGTGGTTTTCGCTCGGCTCCAGTCCCAGAAACCGCGGCGGGGGCGGCGAGTGGCGTCCGGTTCCGGGATATCGGAGGCGACGAGGGGTCCTCGCGCGCGCACGGTGCGAAGCACGCGGTCGGCGTACGCCGCGTTCGCTACCAAGTACGCCGCGGTGGCACGCGCACGCCGATCGTGATCCTGCATGCGGTAGCGCAACAGCGGCCACGTGTCGATGGGAACGATCGAAGCCTCGCGCGCCCATTGCTCGGTGAACTCGCGCCGGCGATAGACGAGATCGTGCAAGCTCTTGATGTCGTAGGGGCCGAGGCGTGAAAACGGCACCATGTAGTGCGCGGGGACGAGCACATTGACGGAGTCGATCTGCAGCAAGCCGAGTCGGTGCACCAGACGGCGGAGATGTGCGATGCCGGCTCGGCGCGGCCGTGCGAGGTCCGCACCCTGTGCCGCGAGCGCGATGCGCCGCGCATCGCTCACCGACAGCTCGGGTCTCGTCAAACGGCTCACCTCATTTTGGAGCGAATCACGACGGCGTCCCGACATGATACGACTCCCGCAGCCAGCCGCGCAGCTCGTCGTCCAAGTCGGCTTCGTCGTGGATCTCGAACACGTGTACCCAGTATGGCTGGAAGCGATCGATGCGGAGGAAACGCGCCGAGCGCAGACGGCGTCGGAGCACCACGTGGGCGCGCAGATAATCCCGCCGCGGCATCACGGCGGCGAAAGTCATGCCGGTGATCAGGCCGATGCGCGTCTTGGCGGCCGAGAGTCGTACGGGACCGCCGGACTCGCGCACGGCAGAGAGGAAAGCATCGTGCCGCAATCCGGACACTTCCACGCGGGCCGATTCATGGCGGAGCGGAGCGAGTCGCTTGTGTCGCGGCCGGAGTGCCGCGCACGAAGGCAATGTAATCGGTTGCTGCGGGCGTCTGTCCTTCGGCGCGCAACTGCTGGGCCACCTGGCCACGATGATACGCGCCGTGCAAGAACACATGCAGGAGAATGTCGCCGATCGCGTCTTCGAAGCTCAGACCGGCGCTGTTCGTGTACTTCACCTTGCGCTCCAGATCGGCGGGCGCGAGGCTCGACAAGAACCGCGCGTAACCACGGCTGCTGTCGGCAGAAGCCTCGGCACAGCCGTCGAGCGTGAGCGTTGGCCAAACGGCGAGACCGCTGGGTTCTCCTTGCAATCGAGCCAGCCACACGTGCTCGGCGCCAAGCACATGCGCGTAGAGCGCCAATGCCGGCGCTGGCGGAGCTTCGGCGGCGCGCAGCGCCTCGAGCGTGCACGCATCGGCCCACTTCATGTGGTGGGCCAGACGATTCAAGTGCTCCAACATGCGGACCCTCCATTCGCCTTGGGAAGTGTCATCGAAGCGTGGGGAGCGCGCGGCGCAAGGTGGCGAGAGCGAGCGACTCGCGGAAGAGCGGTACCGCCGAGAGCTCGGACACCAGCGGCGCGGCCAGATGAGCAAAGTCCTCCGGCCCTGTATCCTCGGACTCGGCCCCCTGGGGTCTCCGGTTCTGGAACGTGGCGTTGGCATCGAGGGCGAAGCCCGGCGGCATGGATGCGGACGCGATGGGTCGCTGCGCGCAATAGACCTCGCCGTCGTCGTACTCTGGATTCCTCCCGGTGTCGGCCACGACGTTGTTGCGGCAGGAGCCCGGTTCGGGATCGCCGGGTGCGGAGGCGCGGTCGCGGGCGAGCGAGATGCCGCAGGCGCCGGTGCCGTAGACGACGTTGCTTTCGATCCGCGCCACGGGCTTGCCCGAACCCGCATCCCAGTACGCGATTCCCCAAGTGAGGATGTCCTCGACGACGTTCTCGCGCACATCGGCGTGCGCGTCGACGAAGACACCGATTCCCTTCCAGTAGCGCGTCACGTGGTTCCGCCGCACCGTGGCGCGAGAGTCCCAAGTGAGACCGATGCCCACGCCACGCCCGCCCCCGATCTGCTTGCCTCGCGCCTTGTCGACGCCATCGATGCGATTGTTCTCGATGGTGGCTTGCGCTCCGCGGTAGAGGGCGATGCCATCCCACGAGTTGCGCAGGATGGAATTCCCGCTCGCCTCGATTCTGGCACCCTCGCGACCGGCGATGCCGATGATCCCGACCACGACTTTGGTGACGGTGGTGAAGTCGCCGATGTTGTCGCGAATCCGGCAGTTCTCCACCCGCACCGTCGAATGCTTCACCACGACCGCCGCATCGGTGGCGTTCGGATCCGGATCGCGTTGCCCCTCGGTCAGGGTCACGTGGGCTAGCCGGCAATCGGCGCAGCCGTCGAACAGGATGCCGTAACCGGCGCGTGTGCGGATGCGGACGGAATCGGCATGCACGCCCTCCACCACGATGCCGACGCCGGAAAGGCGCAAGCCCACGGTCGCGACGACAGGCGTGTTCGGATCCTCGCAGTTGCCACAAGTCGAATCGTTGTACACCTGTGGATTCAACTCATAGTCTCCTGCTGCCAACCGGAGATGCGTTCCCGCCGGCAGCTCATCACCGGCGCCGAGGAGCGCCGCGAGTGTCGTGTGCAAGGTGGAAGGCGTGACGGAGTGCCGGCGCCCCGCCGGCTGCGCTCCAGCCGTCGCAGGGAGGAGAAGTGCAGTGAGGACGAGAGCAGCCATCGCGGCTCGCGTGCGCGGGAGAAGTGGCAAGACCCGCTCGCAGTCGTGATCAGAGCCCGACCGCGGCAGCCGCGGGTTGCAGGTCTGTCGACTCGGGACGTAAAATCGTTTCCCCGCGTGAGAGATCCAATCCCGTGCGAACCTTGCGGTGGAAGCGGTGCGAGTTGGCGCGATTCGACAGGTTGCCCACCAAGGTGAACCAGGGCTGGTGCCGGGCCAAAAGGCTGTGCAACACGCGACGCACGATCCGCCGGCCGGCGTAGAACTCGCGCGAACAGATGTCGTTCTCCCGAATCAGGTCGGCCCACGATAGGTGGGTGTAGCGCGCAACAGGGTAGGTGAGCGTGTAGTACTGCCAGTCGTCGGGGAAATGGTTGGCGGCAATGCGTCCTTCCCGCTCCATTCTGTTCCACAGCTCGGTGCCGGGAAGAGGCGTCATGAACATGGTGTTGAGCGTGTCGACGCCGTAGTCGAGGGCCGCCATCGCGATCGTGCGCCCGATGCCCTTCTTGTCGATGTCCAAGCCCATGATGAACGAGCCGGCCACCATGATCCCGTGGCGTTGGATCTTGCGCACCGATTTCTTGAGGTCGCGGCCCTTCTGCAGGTTGAACTTCTTGTGCACCTCGTCCAGACCCTCCGGCGTCACGGCCTCGAAGCCGATGTAAACGCCGAACACCCCGGCCTTTTTCGCAAGCTGCAGCAGCTCCTCGTCGTCCGCCATGTTGATGGTCACCTGGGTCATGTATTTCTTGCCGAGGTTCGCCGCGATGATGGCTCGCAACAAATCCTTGGTGTAGGCAACGTGATCGTGGCGCGTGCCGACGAAGTTGTCGTCGACGATGAGGACATATTTCTCGCGAATCTGGTGCAGCTCCTCCACGACGTTCTGCACCGGGCGATGGCGGTACAAGCCGCCGTTGAACGGCGTGACGCTGCAGAAGGTGCACTTGAGCGGGCAGCCGCGCGTGACCTGGATGGAGCCGAAGAGATAACCGCGATCGACGAGATCGTGCCGGGCGGCGGGAACCATGGCCATGTCGAGCCGCGTGCCGGCGTACAGCCGTTGCAGGCGGCCGTTCTCCACATCCACCAGGACTTGCCCCCAGATGCTCTCGGATTCGCCGGTCACGATGGCGTCGACGCGCTCGAGGGCTTCCTCTTGACGCATGCTGGCGTGGATACCGCCCATGACCACGGGAACGCCGAGCTCACGGAATTTCGCCGCCACCTTGTACGCGCCGGTGGCCTGCGACGTGAAGGCGGTGATTCCCACCAGGTCCGGGCGCGGCATGCTGGAGTAATCGGGGATCCCGAGGTTCTCGTCGATGATCGTGACTTCCCAGTTCCGTGGCGTGAGCGCGGCCACGACCATCAGGCCCAAAGGCTTCCACACGCGATACTGGTTCCAGTGACTTTCGTTGGCCTTGATGAAGGCGACGAGCGGATTGGCTGGGTTGACGAGATAGAGACGCATGAGAAGGCTCCCGTGGACTGTGCGAACAAGAATCGATCGGTCCCCAGTCCCACGAGTCGACGGACGGCGAATCGACCGATCACAGAGGGGGGAGCCGTCCAGCCATTCTCCTCCCCTCCGTACCGAATTGCAACAGAGTAGTCCGTGACGCGCCTTGTGCTACTGTGCCGCGATGCGGGGACACAGGCTCCAGGCCCAGGCTAGCGACCCGGCCGCGCACCGGCACGGAAATGGCGTAATTCCTTCTGCTTTTATCACTCTCGCGATCGCGATCTCACCCGCGCGCGTCCACGCCGAACCCGCCGACTCGACATTGACGTCGGGACAGGTCCCGACCGCCTGGATCACGCCGGCCGAGCACAGCCAGTACCGCACCACGCCTGACTATGAACAGACAATGCTCTACCTGCGCAGGCTGGAAAGCGCTTCCGACTGGATCCGGATCTCGAGCTACGGCAAGTCGGGTCAGGGTCGCGACCTGCCGCTCGTGGTGGTGTCGAAGGATCGTGACTTCGAACCGCGCGCGGCGCGGGCGCGCGGCAAGCCCATCGTCCTGGTGCAGAACGGCATCCACGCCGGCGAGATCGAAGGCAAGGATGCATGCTTGGCGTTGCTGCGCGACATGACCGTATTGAAGCGGCGCGCGTCGCTGCTCGACGGGGTGACGCTGCTCGTCCTGCCGATCTTCTCCGTCGATGCGCACGAGCGCCGCAGCCGCACCAACCGCATCAATCAGAACGGACCCGAGGAGATGGGCTGGCGCATGACGCCTGTCGGGCTCAATCTGAATCGCGATTATCTCAAGGCCGAGACGGTCGAGATGCAGGCCATGCTGCGGCAAGTCTTCGTGCGCTGGTGGCCGGATCTCCTGGTGGACAACCACACCACCAACGGCGCCGACTATCAGTACGACATCACCTACGCCTACGCGCACGGTCCCGGCACCGTTCCGCCGCTCGATCGCTGGCTCGAGCAGGCCTTCGTCGGGCGTGTCGTTCCCGCTCTCGAGGCGCGCGGGCACGTGACGTCACCCTACGTCGGGCTTCGCGGCTCGAGTGACGATCCGCGCGCGGGGATCGATTTCGGCAACGCGCCGCCACGGTTCTCGACGTCGTATCCGCCGCTGCACGGTCGTCCCGCGATCCTGGTGGAGACGCACATGCGCAAGCCGTTCAGCACGCGCGTCAAGGCGACGTACGATTTGCTGGTGGCGCTGCTCGAAGAGCTCAACGCCCGGCCCCAGGAGCTGCGGCGAGCCGTGGTCGCTTCCGAAAGTCTCGCCGTGGCGCGCGGGCGCGAAGGCGATCCGAATCGACGCCGCGTCGTGCTCACCACGCGAACGACGGACTCGAGCGTGACGATGCCGTACCGTGGTTACCAGACGCGTTGGGAGCACAGCGACATCGTCGGTGGCCGCGTGCCGCGTTACAGCACGGCAGCGTGGGACACGGTGATTCCGCTCTACCGCGAGAGCGTGCCAGGAATCACGGTGCTGCAGCCCGTGGGCTACCTCGTGCCACAGGAGTGGGACTCGGCCCGCGAGCGTCTCGACCTGCACGGCATGCGCTACCAGCGCTTCGCCCGCGCCTGGAGCGACACGGTGGAACTGCAGCGCATCGTCGAGTGGGAAGCCGAAACGGAGCTGCGCGAGGGGCACTACCCCACGCAAGTCAAGCGTGTGCAGCTCGAGCGCCGCCGTCGTGACATGAGGCCGGGCGATCTGTGGGTGCCGCTCGATCAACCCTCGGCAGCCGTGGCGGTGCACTTGTTCGAGGCTCAGGCCCCCGACGGCATGATGTATTGGAATTTTTTCGACACCGTGCTCGAGCGCAAGGAATATGCGGAGATCTACGTGATGGAGCCGCTGGCGCGCGACATGTTGCGTGCCGACACGGCGCTGGCGCGGGAGTTCCGCCAGAGGCTCGCGTCCGATTCGACGTTCGCCAACAGTCCGACGGCACGCAACGATTTCTTCTACCGGCGCTCGCCCTGGGCTGACCCCGAGCATGCGCTGCATCCGGTGGCGCGCGCGCTGCGACGGCCGCCGGCATCGGTGCTCACGGGAAGCGACCTATGAGCGCTTGCACATCGGCCCTGCACGGAACCGAATCCTCCGACTCTGGAACCATTCGAACGCGTGTCATTCGCTCGGAGCCGGCAGCACCTCGAGCAACTTCTCTTCCTTGAGATCGCCCATGCTCACGGTGACCTTGTACTTGCCCGCGGGCACGAACTGCGTCTGCCCGAGCCCGCCTTCGTTCGAGCTCTGAGGGTAGCGGTGCTTGTCCTCCGCTTGCAGGTTCCAGATCACACGATTCAGCCCGGTGCGCGAGGGTCCTTGCAGCTCGCGGAGGACGAAGCCGGAAGAATCGGCGATGGCGATGTTCACAGTTTCGTTCGGATCTTGACGCACCCAGTACTGAATCACGGCGCCGAGCGCGGGGTTCTTGGTGCGGAAGATACCGTGCCCGCGACCGTAATGCTCTTCGTTGTACAAGCGCGGGCGCGCCGGCAGCATGTCGAGAACCGCCAGCTGCTTCTTGCGCGTCTCGGCACCGAGCTGCGCCAGCGCCGAGACGTCGTCGAGAACCCAGATGCTCCTCCCATGCGTGCCGACGATGAGATCCCGCTCGCGCGGGTGCAGCACCATGTCGTCGACTGGCGCCGGTGGCAGCGACGTGCCGTTCAAATGCAGCCACTTCTTGCCGCGATCGAAGCTCATGTAGGCGCCGAACTCCGTGCCGCAGTACAACACGTCCGGGCTGGCCGGATCTTCGATCAGTACCTTCACGGGCCCGCCCGCGGGCAGATCGCCGGTGATCTCCGTCCAGCTGCCGCCGAGGTTCGTCGTCATGAGGATGCGCGGGACGAAGACGTCGCTCCTGTGCCCGTCCACTGTGACGTACGCGGTGGATGCATTGTAGGCAGAGGCAACGACGCGCGAGATGTAATGGCCGCCGACAGCCTTCGGCGTCACGTCACGCCAGGCGCCGCCCTCGTTCTCGGTGACATGCACGAGGCCATCGTCCGTTCCCGCCCACAGCAGCCCCTGCCGCAGTGGCGACTCCGACAGGCTGACCACGGTGCCATAGGTCTCGGCATCCGATCCCACGGTCATGACCTTGGGCGGCTCGCGGCGTGACAGATCCGCGCTGATGGCGAACCAGAGATCGCCGCGCTCGGTGAGCTTGAACACCCTGTTGCCGCCGTGATAGATCACGCTCGGGTCGTGCTTCGAGATCACGAACGGGGCGTTCCAGTTGAAGCGCAGGCGTTCCTCGCCTTCGCGCGGCGATGGACGCAGCAGCTTCTTCACTGCATTGTCGAGGTGGACGCGCACCAGGAATCCACCCTGCGAAGTGGCGTACGCCACATTGGGATCGACGGGATCGAAGGCGACGCCGAAGCCGTCGCCGCCGTGGACCATGCGCCAATCGCTGTTCAGGATGCCATCCCGGGCGTCGTCGATGGTGACATGCAGGGTTTCGGAGGGCCCGACCCAGGAGCCATTGTCCTGCAGTCCGCCGCCGATGCGATACGGATCGCTCATGTCGACGGCGACGCGATAGAACTGACCGACGGCGACGTTGTCCATCAAGTCCCAGGTCTGGGCGCGATCGTGCGAAAGATAGAGCCCGCCGTCGTTGCCGACATAGATTCGCTCCGGGTCCTGCGGGTCGATGGCGATGGCGTGGAAATCGACATGCACGAACTCGCTTCCCGAGCGGCGGAATGTCTTGCCGCCATCGTCGGAGATCCCTAGATCCCACCCGGGAAGATAGACGCGCTTGTCGTCGTTCGGATCCACGGCGATGCGGGCGAAATAGAACGGGCGCGGGGCGATCGCGCTCGTGCGCGTCCAGGTCTCGCCGTGATCTTCGCTGCGGAAGACGCCGCCACTCGGCGACCGATCGTCGAATTCGTCGCGGCCCGTGCCGCCGTGATCGCTTTCGACCACGGCATACACGACGCGTGGATCCTGGCGGTAGACGTCGAGACCGATGCGTCCCGTGCGCGGCGGCAAGCCTTGGGTGAGCTTCTTCCAGTTCGTGCCGCCGTTGTCGGAGCGGAAGATGCCGCCCTTGTCGCTGTTGCCGCTGAAGCTCCAGGGCGTGCGTCGGCGCGCGTACATCGCGGCGTACACCCGGTCCGGGTTCTTGGGATCGAGCACGACGTCGCAGGCGCCGGTGCTGGCATCGATTGCGAGCACGTGCTTCCACGTCTTGCCGCCGTCGCTGGTCTTGTAGACGCCGCGCTCCGGGTTGGCGCCCCAGAGATGGCCGAGCGCGGCGACGTAGGCGACGTCGGGGTCGCGCGGGTCGACCGCCAGGCGCGGGATGTCGTGACTTTCCTTCAATCCGACGAACGTGAAGCTGCCGCCGGCGTCGGTGGACCGGAACACGCCGCCACCCCAGGACGAGCTGTTGCGTCCGTTCCCTTCGCCGGTGCCGACCCAGACGATCTTGCCCTTGCCCTTCTTGGCGCGTTCCGCCTCGGGTGTCTTCTCCTCACTCCAACCCGGCCAGTTGGGTGGCGCATCGGCCACGGCGAGCGCGCCGATCGATTGCAAACCGGTCTTGTCGAAGACTGGGCTGAACGTGACGCCCAGGTTCTCGGTCTTGAAGATGCCGCCCGTGGCGTAGCCGACGTAGAACGACTTGCTATTTCCCGGCACCATGGCGATGGCGCCGATGCGCCCGCCCATGTTGGCCGGGCCGATGCTCCGCCACTTGAGGCTCTTCAAATCGTCGGCGGTGATGGCGCGTGGTTCGTCCTTGGCCTTCGGCGCCGCGAGCGAAACCGCCGGCTGGAAAAGCGCTCCGACCAGCAGGCTCGCGCCGGCGAGCAGCAAGATGGATGCGGTGCAGTGCCAATTTCGTGCGGCCGTGTGGCGAACGATTCGCCCGCGGGCATTCCTTTTCGAGACGCTGCGTGTCGACCGCTGCATGCGGAGAACCTCCAACGGGGGGCGTCGGGACATCTTGGGCGGTGAAGCTCGAATCGGCGGGATTCTAGCCGTGGCGGCTCAGCGCAACAAGGCCGGGTCTCAGTCGTCGAGATGCACACGCACCGGTCGAACGCCCCAGATCTCCTTGCAGTACTCGCGAATCGCCCGGTCGGACGAGAATTCGCCCGTGCGCGCCGAGTTCAGGATCGACATGCGCGACCATGCCTCCGGATCGCGCCACGCGCTGGCGACGCTGTCTTGGCACTGCACGTAATCGGCGTAGTCGGCGCACAGGAAGAACTCGTCGCGCTGCAACAGATCGTCGAGCAACGGGCGGAACATGTCGCGATCGCCGCGCGAAAACACGCCATCGCGGATGAGCTGGATCGCCTCGGCCAGCTCCGGGTTGTCCTCGATGTAGTCCTGCGGGCGGTAGCCGCTGCGTCGCAGTTGCTCGACCTCGTGCGCGTTCAAGCCGAACAGGAAGAAATTCTGCTGTCCCACGGCCTGGCGGATTTCGACGTTGGCTCCATCGAGAGTGCCGATGGTCAGCGCGCCGTTCATGGCGAACTTCATGTTGCCGGTGCCGGAGGCTTCCTTGCCGGCGGTGGAGATCTGCTCGGACAAGTCGGCGGCGGGATAAATGATGTGCGCGATCTTGACGTTGAAATCCGGCATGAAAGCGACACGCAAACGCCCGTTGGTTTCGGGATCGGCGTTCACCACTTCGCCGACGCCATGGATGAGCCGGATAATGCGTTTGGCGCGGTCGTAGCCCGGGGCGGCCTTGCCGCCGAACACGAAGACGCGCGGCGAAATCTCGAGGGCCGGGTTCCTCTTCAAGCGTGCATAGAGCGTGATGATGTGCAGTACATTGAGATGCTGCCGTTTGTACTCGTGGATGCGCTTCACCTGGATGTCGAACATCCATTCGGGCGGCACCTCGAGGCCGGTGCGGGCGTAGATCGCCTTGGCTAGGCGGCGCTTGTTGTCGAGCTTCACCTCGCGCCAGCGCTGGCGGAAATCGACCTCTTCGGCCAAGCGTTCGAGCCCGTGCAACTGGTCGAGATCGCGCACCCAGCTCTCGCCGATGAACGAGCTGACGAGCGTGCTCAAGCCGGGGTTGGCGAGGCGCACGAAGCGGCGTGGTGTCACGCCGTTGGTCTTGTTGACGACGCGCGAGGGCCACATGGCGTGAAAGTCGGCCAAGATGCTCATCTTCAGCAGGTCCGTGTGCAGCGCCGCAACACCGTTGATGGCATGGCTGCCCACACAGGCCAGATGGGCCATGCGCACGCGCTTTTCGCCCGTTTCGTCGATCAAGGACATGCGGGCGAGGCGCGCGTCGTCACCTGGAAAGCGAAGGCGCACTTCGTCCAAGAAACGGCGGTTGATCTCGAAGATGATCTCCAGGTGGCGCGGCAGCATTTCACGAAACATCGGCAGCGGCCAGGTCTCGAGCGCCTCGGGCAGCAGCGTGTGGTTGGTGTAACCGCAGGCGCGCTGGGTGACGTCCCAAGCGCGTTCCCACTCCATTCCCCGCTCGTCCACCAGAATGCGCATGAGCTCGGCGATGGCGATGGACGGATGCGTGTCATTGAGCTGGATGGCGAATCTGTCGGCGAAGCGCTCGAGTGGGGCGCCACTCAAGCCGTGAACACGCAACATGTCCTGGATCGAACAGGAGACGAAGAAATACTGCTGCGCCAGACGCAGCTTCTTGCCACGCGCCTGGTCGTCATTGGGGTAGAGCACCTTGCTGATGGTCTCGGAGACGATCTTCTCGTCCACGGCGCGATAGTAGTCGCCGACATTGAAGGCTTGGAAATCGAACGACTCGCAGGCCTCGGCGCTCCACAGCCGCAAAGTGTTGCACGTGCTGACGTCGTAACCGAGGATCGGCGTATCGTAGGGAATGCCCTTGACCACCTGTGCGGGAACCCAGCGCGTGCGCTGACCGCCTGTCGCATCGGCGGACGTTTCGACATGACCCCCGAACTTGACCGCGCAAGCGATATCCGGGCGCACGATTTCCCACGGGTTTCCGCTGCGCAGCCATTTGTCGGTGATCTCCACCTGCCAGCCGTCGTGGATCTCTTGATCGAAGATCCCGAACTCGTAGCGGATGCCGTAGCCGACCGAAGGCATCTCGAGCGTGGCCAGCGATTCGAGGTAGCACGCGGCGAGCCGGCCCAGACCGCCGTTGCCGAGCCCTGGCTCTTCTTCCTCGTCGAGAATCGCGTCCAAATCCAGTCCGAGCTCGGAGAGAGCGTCGCGGACGGCGTCTTCGATTCCCAAATTGATCAGGTTGGTGCCCAGATGCGGGCCGACGAGGAACTCCGCCGACAGATAGCAGGCGACCTTGACCTCGTGCTTGGCGTAGGCCTCGTGCGTCTGCATCCAACGCTGCAGTAAGCGGTCGCGCACGGCATAGGCGAGCGCCATGTAATAGTCGTGGGGCGTGGCCAGCCGCTGCATGCGACCGAGGTGAAAGGTGAGGTTGTCGAGCACGGCGCGTTTGATCGCTTGGACACTGAGACCGGTGCGGACCGGGTCGCTGGCTCCGCGCTGGAATCCGGCTGCTGCGATCCGATTCTGAGTCGTCACGCGCCCTCCTTCTTTTCCAAGTGGCCGCCGAATGCATGGCGCATTGCCGAAAGCACGCGATTCTGAAACTCCGCTTCGCCGCGCGAGCCGAAACGTTCGTACAACGCCGTCGTCAGCACGGGAGCGGGCACGCCAGCATCGACTGCGGCATGGATGGTCCACCGGCCTTCGCCCGAATCGGACACGCGGCCGGAGTACTCGGCGAGATCGGGGCTGCGCAACAGAGCCGCGGCGGTGAGATCGAGCAGCCAGGAAGCGACAACGCTGCCGCGTCGCCACACCTCGGTGATATCGGCCAGATCGAAATCGTAGCGGAAGTGTTCCGGATGCCGCAGCGGCGTCGTTTCCGCGTCGACGGCACGGCCGGCCTTGCCGACGCCGGCGTGCTGCAGCAGGTTGAGGCCTTCGGCGTAGGCAGCCATCATGCCATACTCGATGCCGTTGTGCACCATCTTGACGAAGTGCCCGGCTCCGGGTGGGCCGCAGTGCAGGTAACCGCGCTCGGCGGTGCCGGACGCAGATTCTCGCCCTGTCGTTCGCGGGGCCGCGTCGCGACCTGGTGACAGGCTGGCGAAGATCGGATCGAGCCGCCGGACTGCGTCCGCATCACCCCCGATCATGAGGCAATAGCCGCGCTCGAGTCCCCAGACGCCACCACTCGTGCCGCAATCGAGGTAGTGAATGCCACGCGTCGCGAGCTGTTCGGCGCGTGCGATATCGTCATGGTAGTGCGAGTTGCCGCCGTCGATGACGATGTCGCCGGGCTCGAGCAGCGGGGACAACGCGTTCACGGCTTGGCCGACGGCCCCGGCTGGAATCATCAACCATACGGCGCGGGGTGCATCCAATTGGCGCACGAGATCGGCGTACGAACTCGCCGGCACGGCGCCCTCTTTGGCCAAGAGTCGTACCGGCTCGGGTGTGTCGTTGGAGACGACGCATTCGTGCCCCGCGCGGATCAGCCGCCGCACCATGTTGGCGCCCATGCGACCGAGCCCGATCATGCCGATCTGCATCGAAAACGCCTCCCCGGGAGTGCGGGGGAGATTATGGACAGGAGCCGGACAGGCCGCAAGGTAGGACGGGATGGGGCTCCCGGAGGCCTAGACAGTCGTCGATGTGCCAAGGTGAGACGCATCATTCGAGCGTGATCTCGTCCATGTACTGCGGCACGACGACGTCCCAACCTTTCGTCCGGCGCACTTCGTCGGCCAAAGCGAGGGCCGACTTTTCCTCGCCGTGGGTGACGATCAGGCGCCGCGGCGGCTTTTCGAAATGGGAAAGCCATTGCAGGAGGTCGGAACGGCCGGCGTGCGCCGACAAGCCGTGGATCTGCTTCACCTGCGCGCGCACGGTGTGCATTTCGCCGAAGATGCGCACTTTTTCCGCGCCATCCAGGATTTCGCGCCCCAGGGTTCCGGCCGCTTGGTAGCCGACGAAGACGATCGTCGAGCCGGGACGACCGATGTTGTGCACCAGATGATGCTTGATTCTCCCGCCAGTGACCATGCCGGAGCCCGCCATGATGATGCACGTGCCGCGGATGTTGTTGATCGCCTGCGACTCACGGCGTGTACGCACCAAGCGGATCCAGTGCTCGCCCAGCTGGCGCATCGACTTGCTCTCGAAGATCGGCCGGGTCTCTGGGTCCATGTATTCGGAGTACTCGCGGTAGATGTCGAGAACGTTGACGGCCATCGGGCTGTCGAGGAAGACGAACATTCCGGGGATGCGCTTGGTTTGGATCAGCTCGCCCAGGTGCAAGAGCACTTCTTGCGCCCGCTCGATGGCGAAGGTGGGGATGCAGATGTTGCCACCGCGCTCCAGCGTGTCCAGAATGATGGTCGCCAGCTGCTCCGTGATGTCTTGCGAGCTGTCGTGATCGCGGATGCCGTATGTCGATTCGAGCACGACATAGTCGGCCAAATCGACGATGGCGGGATCGTTGACGATCGGGCGGTTTGGCTGGCCCATGTCGCCGGAGAACAGCAGCCGGCGCACCGAGCCATTGGTGCGTGCCGTGATCTCGACCATCGCCGAGCCCAAGATGTGCCCGGCCTCGAGGAAGCGCACCGAAAATCCATCGCCGAGCGTGATCGCTTCCTCGTAGCGCACGCCTTTCATGAGAGTCATGGTTTGCTCGACGTCCGCGACTGTGTAGAGCGGCTCGTACGGATGCGGGCTGCTGCGGCCTTGCTCTGCATGGCGTTTCTGCTTGAAGGCCACGTCTTCCTGTTGCAGGCGCGCCGAGTCCTGCATCACCAGCTCGGCCAACTCCACCGTCGGTTCGGTCGTGATCACCTGGCCGCGGAATCCCTGCTTCACCAGGCGCGGGATTCGGCCGGAGTGGTCGAGGTGGGCATGCGTGAGGAGGACAGCGTCGATCGTGCTCGGATCGACACACGGAGGATCCCAATTGCGCTTCTGGTGCTCTCGTTCCTGGAACAGGCCGCAGTCGACGAGGACGCGCCGGCCCGCGGCCTCGACGCAGTAGCACGAACCGGTCACCTGTCGTGCGGCACCGAGGAACTGGATTTTCATGCGGCCTAGCTTACTCGAACAAGCCCTCCCACGGGAACGCTCAATGGCTGCCGAGGACGGCGGCGGAGGTCGAGACCCCGCCCACATCCGGGCCAGTGGCGACGCGGGTGAAGCCGAGATCGAGCAGGCGCGAGGCGTCCGTCCACAGGGCGCGGCCGCGGCTGGCGAGGCAGACGACCACCAGCTCGTGCCCGGAGCGGCTGGCGCTGGCAACGAGCGTCTGTTGTGCCGCGCGCGTGTACCCTGGCTTGCCGCCGATGGCGCCCTTGTACAGCCGCAGCAGCTTGTTCTTGTTGTAGAAATCACGCGCGCGCACCGAGCTGGTGGAATGGTAGAGCTTCGCGCCCGTCACGGCGCGGAACTCGGGATTGTGCATGGCGTAGCGCATGATCCGCCCGAGGTCGCGCGCCGAAGTGTAGTGCTTCGGGTTGGGCAGTCCGTGCGGATTGGTGAAGTGCGTCGAAGTGCAACCGAGCTTGAGCGCCTTGGTGTTCATCAGGACGGCGAACTGCGCTTCGGAGCCGGCGAGATGGCGGGCGACGGCGCGCGCGGCGTCGTTGCCAGAGCGCAACATCACACCGTAGACGAGATCGCGCAAAACGATGCGCTCGCCCGGGACGAGGCCGATGATGCTCGGTTCCACCCGCACATCGCTCTGACGAATGGTGACCACCTCGTCCAACCGCCCGCTCTCGATCGCGATGATCGCGGTCATCACCTTGGTGGTGCTGGCCGGATACATGCGCAGGTCTGGATTCTTGGCGTAGAGCGTGCGACCGTTCTCGGAGTCGATGACCACCGCAGCGCGAGCGATGACCTGTGCGGAGCTCGCGCCCGCGAGTCCTGAAAGCACGAGCGCGGCCATCGCGGCCGCGCAAGAAATACGCATGAAACTTCCCCGGATCGCCATCCCATCCACCTCACCACACGACGCCCTGGCGAAGAGCAGCGCCACCCGAGAGTGGGAATCGCGCTGCACGAGTATTTTCCCGCGCGCTGCCAGCGCGAGGTAGCGCGGAAAATACGCAGAGCTTGTGAACGGAGCAAGCAGAGACTGTCGTCGGTGCAACTCGGGTTCACGCCGTTCGTCTGTCAGGAAAGTTCCACACGCGCTCGTCAAGGGTTGGTGAAGCATTCTTTCGGCCATGGTAGCTCGCGATCCAACGGTGCGCCCGGGGAAGCCGCCATCGGCCCGGAACGGGCTTGGATGCCGACACCGCGAGTCGATGATCTGGGGACTCCGATGATTCTGTCACCGCGGGTGTACGGAGAGCAACCCCCCACGCCGCATCGACCTTGATGCGTTTGCTCCATGGCGGGGCGCGGGCCGGGGACGTACTCGGGTTCGCCCGGCTCAGCCCAGGCGGTCGCGGAGAGCTCGCACCATGCTCTCCACCGCGCCGCGGTTGGGTGCGCCTGGACGTTGGGCCAGGAAGCGCTCCAGTTCGGCAACGGCGGCGCTGAGGCGCCCGAGGCCGGCGAGCGCGAGCCCCAGGGTGTAGCGCTCGTCGTGGTCGTCGGGGGCGACGACCAGAATCTGCAGCACCGTTCGGCGCAGGCGCTCCCAGTCGTGCCGCTCGAGATAGATCGCCTTCAGATTGTTCAGCATGCGGCGCAGAATCGCTTCCGCGGGCACCGGCTCGACGAAACGCGGATCCCACGTCGCCCAACCCATGGCGTGCAGTCGCGCGAGGCATTCTTCCTCGGTCATGATGCGTCCGCCATTGAAGCAATCGACGAGGATCGGCCAACCGGATCGCGTGTGGCGCACCAGGAAGTGACCAGGGAAAGCGGTGCCTTGCAGGTCGAGACCGACGCGTCGTGCAACTGCCATGTACACGGTGGCGAGCGTGATCGGGATGCCGAGACGGAGCTCGATCACGTCGTTCAGGAAGCTGTTGCGCGGCGAGTAATAGTCCTCGTGGTTGCCGCGAAACTCGAGGTCGCGGAAGATGACGTCGTTCAGCATGCCGAGGATCTCGGGCGGATCGGGTGCGTCCGAGAGCAACGGTCGCACTCTCGCGGCGATTTCATCGAGCTTCGCGATGCAATGGCCGACATTGAGGTCCGGGTATTCCTGTCGCGCGAGATGCAGGGCTGCGGTTTCGAGCGAGCACAGCAACTGCCCGGCGACGACGACATCTCGCAACGGGGCATCTTCGCTGCTCGGGTTCATGTCGCGATCGGGGAGCATGCGCCATTGTACTCGCTCGCGGTGCTGGTGCGAACGACTCACACACCACCAAACCGCCGCAGGAAGGGAAACTGCCGGTGCAACCCACATGGCAGCCGGCGCGTATAATGTCGTCAAACCATGGACGAAGGGGAGGAACTCGTGAACGCCCGTTGCAGTCTGCTCGCGATTGGGATGGCGTTTCTCGGTGGAGCCGCGCTCGCGGCCAGACCCGCTGCCGCTTGGAAGGGCGAGGAAGTCGTTCGCGACGGTGTTCGCCACGTGGTGAACCCCGAGACACCGGTGGAAGAGGTCACTCTCCTCGCCAAGGAGCAATGGCAGCGCGGCGGCGAGGACGACGACATCCTCTTTGGCATGGTCTCCCAGCTCGTGCGCGACGGTCAGGGCAACATCTATCTCCTCGACGGCCAGCTGTCCGAGATCCACGTGTTCTCGCCGACGGGCGAGCACCTGCGCAAGATCGGGCGCGAGGGTGAAGGACCTGGCGAGTTTCGCAATGCAACGGACATGTACCTCGGACCGAACGGGACGCTCGGGGTTGTGCAGGTTTTCCCGGGCAGGATCGTGCAATTGGCGACCAACGGCACACCCGCCGGCAACTTCCCGCTTCCCGAGGTGGAAGGCGGCGGCTTCCAGCTGGTTTTCGTCGGCCGCGGTCTGGCCGATCGCGTCGTCCTGGCCGGGGCGCAACAGCAGATGCAGGGCGGCCAGCAGGTGCAATCGAGCTACCTCGAGGCGTTCGACCCCAATGGCAAGTCCATGGTGCGCTATCACGAGGAAAAGGCGGAAACGCGCTTCGGCGGCATGAAGTTCATCGAGAAGACCTTCAGCAATTTCCAGCGCCGGTGGGCTCTGGCGCCGGATGGTCGCGTTGCCGCCGCGCTCGCCTTCGACGACTACAAGATCACGGTGTGGAAAGCGGACGGCAGCGTCGATCAGGTCATCGAACGCCCGCAGTACGCGCCGCTCGAGCGCACGAGCGCGGCCAAGCAGCGCTATCAAAAGTTCTACGACGCCATCACGCGCTGGAACCCCGGATCCACCTTCGAGGTGAGCGCCACGCATCCCGCCGTGGCCCAGATCTTCTTCCGCGACGACGGCAGCCTGTGGATCCTGCCCGCGCGCGGCATGTGGGAACGCAAGCCGGGCGTCTTCGCCAGCTTCGACGTGTACGACAAGCAGGGCCGATTCATGCGCCGCGCACACCTCGTGCTCGACGGCGATCCGGTCGAGGACGGCATCTTCTTCGTCGGCGACCGCGTCTACCAGGTCACCGATCTCTTCGGCGCGGTCATGGCCAACTTTGGCGGCGGCACGGCTGCTGCCGATGGCGAGGCCGTGCAAGCCGAGCCCGTCAAGGTCATCGCCTACGAGGTCGCGTCCAAGAAGTGACGCCGAATCGTTTGGCGCACATTTGCACAGCTGGACCTGGGATCCTTGGGCTCCGGGAACGGACCGGCGCGGCGAGGTTTCACTGCATGCGCGCGAGATCGGCTTCGGCGGCGATGCTGCCGAAGGCTGGCCAGTAGGGACCTTCGAGGACACGCTGGAAGATTGCTTTGGCCTTCACCGTGTCCCCGTTGCACAGGAACCAGTTGCCGACGCCGTACCCTTGAGTGGCGATGTCGAGATCCGTGGCCCCCGTGGTCGATAGCAGCGAGTCCGGTGGGATCTCGCCCTTGTACATGCGCAATCTGCGGTGATAGGCGTGGCTCTCGAAGATCTCCATCTCGGCTCGGATGGGATCGAGAACGGCGCGGGCGGCGTTGATCCGTCCCAGGCGCCTGCATGTCATGTAGAGCCAATCGCTCGTCGCACACAACATGTCGTCGTTGGTCGAGAACTTCAGACACTCGCGATAGCAACGGTCGGCGTTGGCGAAGTCGCCCTTCAAATAGTAGGCGAGCCCCAGGTGATACCAGATGTTGGAATGCGACGTGCTGCGCGGAATATTGGAACTGTTGGGTGCGCCGTCCGGCTCGACTTCGTCACGTCGAGATCGTATGAGCCGCGCTGCCTGTTCCAGGTCGGCGATGGCTCGGTCGAACTCGCGCAGCGTGATCCACCGGTGCCCCCGATGGCGCAGCAGCTTGAACGACTCCGGCCAGCGCTCGAGGCCGCGCGAGTACATGGCGATGGCGTCGCGATAGCGCCCGAGGTACGCGAGGCGCCGGCCGGCCCAGATCATCTTCTCCGGGTCGTCGGGATCCGCTGCGAGCGCAGCCAGAGCCGCATCCAGATTGGACTGGAGCTTCACGCGCTCCTCGGGCGCGAGAGCCATGGGAATCAGCGGCCGTCCGAGGAGCGAGTAGGCTTCCGGGGCCGGCGAATCGATCTTCGCTTCTTGTGCGGGAGCCGAGCCACCGAATTGCAAAGCCAACGCGGTGAGGCCGATGCACGCAACACGTTTGTTGCTGGCATCCCGCCGGGAGGAAGCGACAGCTCGCTGCCTTCCTGTCCGGGGGCGGTACATGCGAGTCCTATCGCGTCTGCGGGAAAGAAAGATCCGGACCCTGGCGCATGCCGGAGGGCCAGCGTGAGGTCACGGTCTTGAGGCGGGTGTAGAAACGCACGCCCTCGGGGCCGTGCATGTGGTGATCGCCGAAGAGCGAGCGCTTCCAGCCGCCGAAGCTGTGATAGGCGGTCGGGACCGGGATGGAGACGTTGACGCCCACCATGCCGATCTTGACCCGAGCGGCAAAGTCGCGCGCGGTTTCTCCATCGCGTGTGAAGATCGCCACGCCGTTGCCGTACTCGTGCTCGTTCACCAGGCGCAACGCGTCCTCGTAGCTCTCGGAGCGGACGACGCATAGCACGGGTCCGAAGATCTCTTCCTTGTAGATGCGCATGGATGGCGTCACACGGTCGAAGAGGCAGCCGCCGAGGAAAAAGCCGCCCTCGTGCCCGTCGATGCGCACCTTGCGCCCATCGACGACGAGATCCGCGCCCTCGGTCACACCGGCATCCACGTAGCCCTTCACTTTGTCGCGATGGGCGCCCGTCACGAGAGGACCCATCTCTGCCTTGGGGTCCGTGCATGGACCGATCCGCAATCCTTCGATGCGCGGCTTGAGCTTGGCGACCAACGCATCTGCGACGTCGTCGCCGACGGCGACGGCGACCGAGATCGCCATGCAGCGCTCGCCGGCGGATCCGAATGCAGAGCCGAGGAGAGCGTCGGCGGTCTGCTCCAGATCTGCATCGGGCATGACGACGAGATGATTCTTGGCGCCACCCAACGCTTGCACACGTTTCCCATGTGCCGTTCCGGTCTTGTAGACGTACTCGGCGACCGGGGTCGAGCCGACGAAGCTCACCGCGGCCACATCGGGGTGGGTGAGGAGCGCGTCGACGGCGACCTTGTCGCCGATGACGACGTTCAGCACTCCGGGGGGCAATCCCGCCTCGCTGGCGAGCTCGGCCAAGCGAATCGCCGCCGAGGGATCGCGCTCGGAGGGCTTCAGAACGAACGTGTTGCCGCAAGAAATCGCGATCGGGTACATCCACAACGGTACCATCGCCGGGAAATTGAATGGCGTGATGCCGACGCAAACGCCGAGCGGCTGGCGCACGGCATAGCTGTCGATGCTGCCGGCGACGTTTTCGTTGTGCTCGCCCTTGAGCAGCTGCGGGATGCCGCAGGCGAACTCGATGATCTCGGCGCCGCGGTTGACGGACCCGAGCGCGTCATCGAGTGTCTTGCCATGTTCGCTGGAGACCAACCGAGCGACGTCGTGTTTGTGCTGCTCGACGAGATCGCGAAAGCGGAACATGACGCGCGCACGCTGCGCCGGTGGCGTCGCCGCCCAGGCCGGCCAGGCCGCATGCGCCGAGCGCACGGCGCGGTCGACGTCGCTGGCGCTCGCATACGGGGCCCGCGCCGCCACCTCACCGGTCGCGGGGTCGAAAACATCGCCGAAGCGTCCGCCGGTGTCGGCTTCGCGTTTCCCATCGATCCAATGGTGCAGCGTCTTGGTCATCTGGTGCAGCGTCTTAGTCATCGATTTCTCCGGGGTCGAGCCTGGCCGATCATAGCCCCTGCGACGGGGTTGCGCCATCGGAGTCGAAGATCGCCTCGATCGGCCGGCCGAAGACCCGCGCGATCGCGAACGCGAGCGGCAAGCTCGGGTCGTACCTCTGGGTCTCGATCGCGTTGACGGTCTGACGCGAGACACCCAAGCGTTGCGCCAGATCGGCTTGCGACCACTCTCGCTCCGCGCGCAGCACCCGCAAGCGGTTCTTCATGTCACGTCTCCGTCCGACGCGTGCAACAGGCGCCGGTGAATGCGGCGACTGCGAGCACGATGGTGTGCTTCGAGGAACGCCGCTGCGATTACGGCTCTCTGCACCGAGCGAATTCCAAGCGTATTCGCAGAGGGTTTGAGGCGTGCCTCCTACTCCACTGGAATCCGCTAAAGCGCCCCGGCGGCGTGCGTCGGCCTGCTCGATGGCAGCCATGGCAGCCTTCACTCGAACACTATGTCAAGTATACATAACCTTTTATCAAGTTAGCTTGACTTCAGTGGAAGCCGTCGAGATACGGAATCGGAGACCCCCCGCGCCCCGGGACTGAAGCCACGAGGCTCGAGGTCGATGTCCGAGATCGGCCGTTCGCGGGCGCAAGACTGATGCTAAAATGGCGCCTCCTCGCAGAGACGGTTTGCCGCGGTCCTTGCCCTCGGCCCGCTCCGGGCCATCGCGCGTGTGCCGTCGTTTCAAGTGTCGTCCGTGAAACGAAAGCGCAGATGGAGGCGATTCATGAGCCAAACGAAGAGTCAACCAGGCACGTTCTGCTGGTTCGAGTGCGGAACGAAAGATCAGGCCGCGGCGAAGAAGTTCTATTCCAGCGTCTTCGGGTGGAAGACCGTGGACATGCCCATGCCGGGCGACATGCCCGGGCACTACACGCTGCTCAAGATCGGTGATGCCGACATTGGCGGTCTCTACCAGTTGTCGGGCCCCATGGAGGGTGTCCCCTCACACTGGATGACGTACGTCAATGTCGAGAGCACCGACGACACCACGAAGCGCGCTCGCACGCTCGGAGCCAAGGTCGTGGCGGAACCGATGGACATTCCCGGCGTCGGCCGGATCTCGGTGCTCGAAGATCCCACCGGAGCACACATCTCGTTGTTCCAGCCTGGTGAACACCCGGGTGCGGCGCAGCTGGGGTTGACTCCTGGAACCTTCTGCTGGAGCGAGCTCGCCACACGCGACACGCGTGCGGCCAAGGTGTTCTACTCCGAGCTCTTCAATTGGAAGGCCAAATCCGGGCAAGCCGCACCGATGGAGTACACCGAGTTCATGGCCAATGAGCAGCCGATCGGCGGCATGATGGAGATGACACCTCAGCATGGTGACGCACCGCCGCACTGGTTGCCGTACGTGACGGTGGAGGACCCCGACGCCACCGCTGCCAAGGTGAGCAAGCACGGCGGCCAGGTTCTCGTGCCGCCGATGGACATCCCGAACGTGGGTCGCTTCTCCGTGTTCATGGACCCGACGGGAGCGGCCTTCGCGGTCATCCGGCTCGCCGCACACTGAGCGACGCCGGTCCTCGAAGTCCCACGGGGTGGCGACGCGTGCATGGCGCTCAACCGCGATGCACGCGCTCGCCGCCTCTGGGTGCGCCAAGGCTCAATGCAATCACCCGACCCCAGAGTCGACAAACTGACGCGACGCTACACGAACGAAGCGTGCGCATACCAAGAGCTGTGGGCCCCGGTCCTTCGGGATCTCACGTTGGCAGTGCTGCGTGATCTGCATGCTGCTCGGCGAATTCTCGACATCGGCGCGGGAACCGGCGTGGTTCTCCACGACTTGCAGTCTGCGTTCCCCGAGGCGCAGATCGTCGCCCTCGACCGTGCGGCCGGCATGCTGCAGCTCGCGCCGCGCGCGTTCCCGCGGGCGGTCATGGATGCGACTCGTCTTGCCATTGCAGCGGAGAGTGTGGACCTCGCACTCCTGGCCTTCGTGCTCTTCCACTTACCCGAGCCGAATGATGGTGTGGCGGAAGCGCATCGCGTGCTCCGCCCTGGGGGCGGGATCGCGACCGTGACCTGGGGCAGCGATCTCGATTCTCCGGCGATTCGGATCTGGGAAGAGGAGATGAACGCGCATGGTGCGCCAGCGGCGGACGAGACGACCGATCTGGCTTTGCACGAGCGGGTGGATACGCCGGAGAAAATGCAGTCGATGCTCGCCGCAGCGGGCTTCGTCGAGATTCGTTCCTGGAGCCTGCGTTGGGAACGGGCCATTTCCGCCGATCATCTGACGCGCCTGCGGACGAGAGTCGGGCGTCACAAGGGACGAATCGACCGGATGGACCAGCCTGCACGCGATGCCTGCCTGCACACGGTGAAACGCCGGCTGGCCGCTCTCGGTCCGGAGGATTTCATCGCGCGTGCGGCGATCGTTTACGCCATGGCGACGCGCTAACCGCGACGCCCACGCGACGAGCGGCACCGATGAGCGCGGTGTGTGCACCGGCCCGATGGTTCATCGATCGGGGAAACGCTCGCGGACGAGGGGCGGCACCGGCCCGGTTCCCTTCCAATCCCTGAAGCCGAGATGTGAGGTCGAGCCCAGCCACGAAGGTTGTTTCTTCTGGTTGAGGTACTCCATGTCGAGAATGGGCATGGGGGGCACGATCTCGCGCAAGTCGTCGAAGTTGATATCAGGGATGAACAGCGGCAGACGCAGCCGCAAGCCCTTGATGTAGACGCGGACACCAATGAGAGGTGTGGCCGGCAGATCGACGGCAGGAGAATCCACCGGGCCGTTCGTGCCGCTCGTGTCTTCGGCGGTGCGCGCAACAGAGTGGGCGGCTGCAGTCTGCTGCGGTGTCACCCAGAACATGTACGCCGCCGGTCGATGAGTGCCGGACTTGCGCAACCAGCCGCCTTCGACATCTCGGACCAGGAACCATTCGAACGGCGCCGGCGGGCCGTCGACCCGCGCGTATTCGACGGCGAACGAGTGGTGGGCCGCGAGCAACACCTCGACGACGTCGTCGGTGGCGGTCGGTAGATCGAGGCTGAGCAGCCGGCGCGTCACGCCATCG
Source organism: Candidatus Krumholzibacteriia bacterium (assembly GCA_035649435.1). Lineage (GTDB taxonomy): Bacteria > Krumholzibacteriota > Krumholzibacteriia > DASRJW01. Next base: position 34,599 of record DASRJO010000199.1, read on the forward strand.
AGATCGATGTCCTTCACGCGCCAGCGCAGGCTTTTGCCGCCGTGGTGCGACACTCCCTCTCCCGTTTCGCGGACGTCGTAATGCATGCAGGCGTGTCCGAGGCCAAGACGCACGCGCTCGAGGCGAGCGGTGGCGAACAGGAGGACGTCGGAGTAGCGTTCGTTGATCCCCTTCAGCACATCCTCGTTGGCTTCATAGACGCACGTGGTATCGCAGGCGAGGCGGACGAGATCGCGATAAGCATTGACCAAGGTCAGGCGGGCGACCAGGTGAGCCATCCGGCGCGCGGGCGGCTGCTTCGGGGGACCGTAGTGCCCGGCTTTGAACAACGAGTCGATGCGATCGATCTGTGCCACGTTGAACCGCGCGCGTTCTTGCGCCACCGAATCGAGCCAGGCCGGCGTGAGAGCCACCACCGGGACGTGCAGCTCACCGGCGCAGAGCCTGCAAGTGGCCGGCGGCTCGTCTGTCGCGGATTCCTCCGCGGCGAACGAAGCGACGGCCAGCAGAAGAGGCAACGCCCCAATGGCAGGCCGGACTCTTGGCCAGAGTCGGTTGGAGAGCCGCATTCTCACCCAGCGCATGCTTCGACCTCATTCCGCGACCGTCGGCACCGTAGTCAAACGACACGCAGTCTATGGCCATTCGTGCACGAGGATCAACCCCGAGAGGTCATGCACTGCGAAGCGTGATTGGCTCACTCACGCTTCCCAACGTGCAACTCCAGGTGAGACGGCGCTTCCCGCGGCGGCGAAATCGCCGCCCATCACGAGTGAGTTGTCGAACTCGATCATCGCCTTGATTTGCGGCCAACCCTGACCGCCGATGATTCCGGCACGGTGGAATCCAGACGACCAGTAGCGATCCTCGATCGATTGTGCGGCGGTGGATGTCGCGCCAATCCCGATGAGTCCCGGGACGAGCCCAAGAAGGTGGAGAGCTCCGCGTGCTTGCGCCGGTATGAACAACAGATCTCCTCAGCGTGCAAAGACTGCACGATGCATGCGATGTCAGGTGCCCCGGGACCCGCTGGAGTGGCTCTGCGAGCCCGGCGCACAGGACTTGCTTGCCTTGGGAGCAGGGGAGGGACCAAACTCATCGCCTGCATTCTCTGGCGTGCCGGGCGATACGTGGCGCGCGACGACATCGCCCCGATTGCGCCGCCATCGTGAATTCTGGAGCTGGAATGGACCGGAAGAAGCAGGAACGGCGCGCAACGACGCTGGATCGGCGGAGCTTCCTCCGCACGATCACGGCCGGCGCAGCGGGCTGTCTCGCCGGTGTGTTGGCGTTCCGAGGACGCGGCATTGCGGAGACATTGCCCCTCGCGGCAGCCCGTACGGCAGCGCCCGCGGCGTTCGCGAACCGCGTCGTCCACGTGCACGATACAGCCGCCACTTCGTGGAACTTCACCAGCGGGCTCTACTACGACCATGTGACGCAAGCCGCGGTGGACGCGATGATGGACGCCGGGATCACCGCGCTCACGGGAGACACCGCTCCCGACACCGCCTGGCGCAGAATTATGACGCTCTATCGCCCCGGGCATGTCGTCGCGGTCAAGATCAACACCAACGACGTCAACTGGGGCTCGAACCTGATTGTCTCGGTTCCAGAGGTGATCAATTCCGTCGTGCGCGGCCTGAAGAGCGCCGGGATTCCCGAGAACTCCATCCACGTGTTCGATTCGACTCGCCCGGGCAGCGGCCCCATGCCGCAGCGCTATCTCGACAAGACGCATGCGCTGTATCCAGGCGTCGTCTTCATCGGCCCGGACGACAGCGGCTTCTTCGGCGGCTATCCGAATCAGGTCATCAGCATGCCCGGCATCAACCAGACGCTGCGGCTGAGCGACGAGTTGTGTCGCGCGCAACATCTGATCGCGATGCCGATCCTCAAGGCCATCCGCCTCGATTGGGGCAACTCCGGTGCGCTGAAGCTGCATCATGGCACCATCGATGCGCCGCAAGGGACGCACGTCCATCTCGTCAACTCGATGGCCGCCACCAATCCCGTCGCCGCGATCAATGCCAACACGCACGTGCGCAACAAGCTGCGGTTGGTGGTGAGCGACGGACTCTTCGGCATGTGGTCCGGCCGGCACTTCACCGGTCGCGGCGAGACGACGGACACACCGGCGCCCTGGCAGACGTTCGGCGGCCGTGCGGCCAACAGCTTGTTCCTGGCCGTCGATCCTCTCGCCGTCGATTGCGTGCAGCTGGATCTCATCAACCGCGAACGCGCGGCGCGCAGCTTGCCGCAAACGCGGCATCCGATTCTCGACGCCTGCGCCCGGGCCGGGCTCGGAATTCAAGAGCATTCCACGACGCTCGAGTACAGCCTGATCGATTACCGGCCGATCGATCGATCGACCGATGTCGACCCCGCATCCTGGGGTGAGCTCAAGCGCCGCTTCCGCTGAGTCGCAGATCGGCCGCTGGCGGTGTGTTCACTCGTGGTCCGTCGCTTTGCTGGATCGGTTTGCCAAGGCCGAGGCGATCTCGGGCTGCGCCAACAACTCGACGAGGAATGTTCGGCTGGCCTGCACCACCATGGATTGCAGATTGGCGAAGACGTTGTAAGCCACGGGGGTTTCGCTGGTGCGCTGCTCGACGCGTGTGAGTAGATCGCGGGCGATCTCTTGCACCGCTTCCGGATCCGCGACTCGCTTCCCATCCGGGGCACGGAAGTGCACGACGGCCTCGAGTGGTTGGTCCCGTCCACTGGCCGTGCCGCGCTCTTCGGCCCTGGCAGCGGCCGAGAGCTGACGCTTCAGTTCCTTGTCGATCTTCGCCATGGTGCGCTCCGCAGGTGCGCTGAGTATAGCGCCCTGGAGCGTGCATCAGGCGCGTTTGCGACGGCGCCGGGGCCGTGTTTGCTTGGACGTGAGCTTCTCGAGCGCGACCTTCGGATCGGGGAGACCTCGACCTTGACGCGAGGCCGGGATTCCGGGGAACGGGCGGCAGGAAGCGAAAAGCGCCGCTTCCACCTGATCCACCGTCGCCTCCGGCTTGGCTTGCCACAGCAGTGCCGCGAGGCCTGCGACGTGCGGCGTCGCCATGGAAGTTCCGGACATCGTCTGGTAGCCGCCACCCGGAACGGCCGAGGTCACGTCCACGCCGGGTGCGACGAGATCGGGAACGACGGGGTCCTTCTTGCGACGGAATTGGTCGCTCGAGGAGAATCCGGCGACATGGTCCTCGTCGTCGCTTGCACCGACGGAGAGCGCTTCGGCGTAGTTGCCGGGGGATCGGCTGGCTCCGGGGCCCTCGTTGCCGACCGCGAACACCGGAAGCACGCCACGCTGGCGCAAGATGCGTGTCAATTGCAGGAAGTCGTCCCAAAAGCCCGGGAAGCCAAGCGACATGCTGAGGATCTTGCATCCTTGGCCGATGATCCAATCCATCCCACCGAGAACGCGCGCCACGGCATCGCCACCTTCGATGACCATGGCGGAGCACAGCCCCGCTTTCGGTGCCACGCCGACCACCTTGCCGCCCACGGGCCGGCCAGCGATGGTGGCCGCGGTGTGAGTGCCGTGATCCTGAGAATCCCGCGGCGTGGTGTTCGGTGTCTTGCGGCCGAACGAATCGAATTCGGCGAAGCTGACGATGGCCTTCTTGAGTGCGGGATGCTTGCCATCGACCCCTGTGTCGAGATGTCCGACGCGGACACCCTCGCCGGTCACACCTTTGGCCCATAGTGCGGGGACGCCGAGACGCTCGATCCCCCAGGTGAACTTCCGCTTCAGCTTCGTGGACTTGCGGAGCACAGGGCGGATGAGACGCAGCGGCGGTGCGCTCGCGACGCGCCGGACGCGTGGGTCTTCGCGCAGCGCCGCCAGCCCATTTCGATCCACGGTGCCGAGCAACACGCCGAGGTTGGGGTAGTACATCCCCGGCGGCACCGAGCTGCGGCGCACGCCGGCAGCTGCAACGAGCGCGCTGGTCTGGCTGTTCGGGTTGTGGGCGAAATGCGCCAGGACAGGTTCTCCCGCCGTATCCTGCATCAGGAAGACGAGAACGCTCGTGACACCGTACGCTTTGAAATCGTTCTGCATGAGCTGGCTCAACCCCGACCTCCTGACTGGTTGCGTGTCCATATTCCAGAGCCGTCATGATGCAAAGCCGAAAACCAAGCTTCAGCGGATCAAATGGTCGTGCATCTCGCCATACGGCGTGCGGATGCTCAGCTTGTAATGATGAACGACCGGTTCTCCACCTTGATGTTCGAGGAGACCTGCTTCGTCCAACTGTTTCGTCGCCGAGCGCGGCAAGACTTCCTGGTGCCGCACGAGCCACCACAGGGCGAATGGTGCGCGCAGGAATAGTCCAAGCGTGTCGGCATGTGCCAGCTCCTCCATCCACGGGGTGAGCTCGACCGGCGCCAGCCGCAGCCGGGGATGGGGGACGGCGGCGACGTGGCCGGCGGCACGCAGGCGCTCGACAGCGACATCGAGCATGTGCAGCGTCATGGTGATGCAGGAGCGTTGCAGCGTTTGATAACCGATTCCATGATTCCCCGGTAGCGGCTCGGCGGGGACCGAGGCGGCGTTCAACGTTTGCCGCAGTGCCTCCCATCGGGCTTGTCGCGGAGTCACATCGGTGTTCCCTTGCGGGGCGTGTGCCAGCCAGCGTGCCTCGGCTTCGTCAAGCAGACGATCCAGGCTGCGCCGGCCGACGCTGTCGCCGAGCAGGAGCCCGACTCGCAGGAGCTCGTTCGCTCCTTTGCGCCCTCCGGGCAATCGCAACGGGTAGGAGTACCACTCGCGGCCCAGGATCGCATCTTCGAGGAAGCGTTGGGCCCCGGCATAAGCGCGCATCGTCAGATCGAAGGCGTGCGGGTCGAGTCCCTTCAGCGCGTCGTACGGCACTCCCGGCGGCCGCCAGGCCTCCCAGCTCAAGATGAGATCGGGGACGGTGGCGTCGCCGCCGGTGCCGACTCCGGCACCGCTCAGGAGCTGGATCTCGTGCCCACGTTCGAAGATGAAACGGAGCATCGCGTGTGCCACGAGCGTACGGCGGCCGAACCGGTCGTGTGGCACGACGATGAACTCGACCGATTCGACGCCATGGGCGGGAATGAGCGCTGAGCACAACACCGTGGTGCCGGCGATCGGGTTGCCGCCCGTGTTCAATGTCCGGGCGATGTAACCGGGATCGCCCTCGACGCGGCTCGAGCTTCCCCATTCGACTAGTACCGGAACCATCGAAGCTGCGAGCCCGCCCGGGAGGGCGTCGCGCGCCGCCACCAAGCGCACGGCGTTGGGGCTGTGGTTGGCCCACGCCATGAGCTCGTCGACCGAGAGGGTGCGCTTCACCGTCATGGAACGATCTCCGTCTTGCGCCACCGCGTCCTCATCGCGGTTTCACATAGTACGCTACCTGTTGCAAAAAGCCGCGCGTGCGCTGCCACGGGTTCAGCAAGTGGCCGGTGCTCGAGGCCGTGCGGCGTGAGCGTGCAACGAGGCCGACACACACGACGGCCGCTTCTGGGGTCGACACCGGGCCGGTGCTACGATGGTCGAGTGGCCTAGCTGAGTCGCGCGTGTCAAACCGCTGCTGACCTTGGTCTCGCAATTCTCCTCTCGTTCCGCCACCAAGTACCGAGCCCATCGTCCCCGATCCGGCAGAGGACATCGAGCGGTGCCTTGCCCCTGAACTGCGCCAGGGTCCCATGCTCGCCCTGCTGGTGATGGAATTCGCACAGCACCAGCAGATTCCCCGGCTCCTCGCCGCCCTGGTGACCGCGGTAGTGAATGTGGTGCACCTGCAGATTCCGCCGCGACGTGCAGCCCGGCGCCATGCAGCGAAATCCCGCTTCTGCGAGCGCCCGCTCGCGCCATCCCTGCCGGTCCGGCATTGAATCTGGATCGTCGTGCGTCCAAAGCCAGTCTTCGAGCAACGCCAAAAGTCCCACCCAGTCGGGAACGCGTTGTTTCTGGCTCACGTACTCGGCCGCGATCCTGGCCGAGGGGAAGGTGTGA
>DASRJO010000200.1:0-4694 GCA_035649435.1 Candidatus Krumholzibacteriia bacterium
CACGGTCATACCGTGGGTCCCATAGGCGCCGGTGTTGGCGACGGCGCGCATCTCGTTCGCCAGGATGCGGCCGTCGGCGCTCGTCGCCGTGCGCAGGTGCACCAGCACCGCGTGGCGGCTGCGGGAGCTGGCGAACTCCTCTCGCCGGGTGTACTCGAGACGCACCGGCCGCCGGGTGCGGAGCGTGAGCGCCGCGACCAGCTCCTCGTTCAGGATCTCCTGCTTGCCGCCGAAGCCGCCGCCCACGCGCGGCTTGATGACGCGCAGTTTGCCCGGCGGCAGCTGATTGACGCGCGCCACGATGCGCCGGCAATGAAACGGCACCTGCGTGCTGGTGCGCACGATGAGCCGGCCCTGATCGTCGAGCCAGCTGATACAGATATGCGGCTCGATCGCGCACTGCTGGACGGCGGGAACGCGATACGTCGCGGTGAAGACGCGGTCGGCGCTGGCGAGGGCGGCATCGACATCGCCGAGCTCGACGGCGAGATGCGCGGCCAGGTTGCGACTGGCGTCGTAGACGTTCTCGCAATCGGGCTCGTCGTGCACAATGGGTGCGCCGGGCCGCATCGCCTCTTCGGGATCGAAGACAGCGGGCAGCACCTCGTAGTCGACCTCGAGAAGAGCCAGCGCGCGTTCGGCCAGCTCCACGCTTTCCGCCGCGACGACGGCGACGCGGTCGCCGACGAAACGTACCTTGCGATCGAGCATGAAGACGTCGTAGGGGGAAGGTTCGGGAGCGTTTTGCCCGGCGGTCGAGTACGGGATGCGCGGCACATCGGCATACGTGAGCACGCACGCCACACCGGGGAGGGCGCGAGCGCGGGTCGCATCGATGCGCCGGATCCGCGCATGCGCATGCGGGCTGCCGAGGATCTTGGCGTGCAGCATGCCGCGCATCTCGATGTCGTCGGTGAATTGGGCGCTTCCGGCCACGAGGCCGGGGCCGTCGACGCGCGGGGCGCGTTTGCCGACGCGATCCAGATCGCCGCCGGTCATTTCAACCTCCCCGAGTGCGGGAGGCGGAGGGGATCGCATCGATGGCGGGTGCCGAATCCACCACGGGGAGCGCGGCTTCCGCCGATTGATTCGCGCTGCAGGCGCGGATCGCCTCAACCGGCTTCAAGTACCCGGTGCAGCGGCAGAGCACGCCGCCCAGGGCCTCGCGGACGCTCGCCTCGTCGATCACGTGCTCGCGCTGAAGGAGCGCGTGTGCGACGAGTAGCATCGCTGGTGTGCAGTAACCGCACTGCGCAGCGCCGCGCTCGAGGAACGCTCGCTGCAGCGGGGCCAGCGCATCCGTGTGCCCCATGGCCGCCACGGTCATGAGTGCGCGCCCAGGTGCGCGGACAGCGGGGTATAGGCAGGCGAAGTGTGGAATCCCATCGACGAGGATCGTGCACGCGCCGCAGTCGCCCGTGTCACAACCGTATTTGATGCTCGAGAAGCCGAGGGCGCGGAGAACGCGCAGCAACCGATCGCCCGGAAGGATCTCCGCCTGGACCTGATTACCGTCGACTTCGAGCAGCACTCGACGCGTTTCTCTCGTCATGGGGGCACGCTCGCCGCGCGTCGCAGTGCGCGCCCCAAGAGGACGCGGCCGAGTTGCGCGCGATAAGCCGGACTTGCACGCAAGTCGCCTGGTGGCTGCATGTCGCTCTGGAGTGCGCTCTGGAAACTTTCGAAGCTCTCGAGGGAGGCGGGTCGTTGGCTGAGCGCCGACTCGACATTGCGAGCGCGGAATGGCCGCGGGCCGAGCCCGGAGCAGGCAACCCGCGCGGCATCGATGCGTCCATCGACGACGTGCAGGCCGACGAAGCAGGCCGCCACAGGTCGATCGAGAGCGGAAATCCGCATCCATTCGGCTGCATGGCGCCAGCCTGAGGCAATGGGAATCGTGACTGCGAGCAGCAGGTCCCCCGGTTCGAGCGTGGCCATGTCTTGGATACGGACGCGTTCCTCGGGCGTCCCCGGGGCACGCAGGATGCAAAGTGAAGCTCCGAGCGACAGGAGCGCGGGTAGGACGAGATCCCCTGGTTCGGCCTCCATGATTCGTCCCCCCAGCGTCGCTTGGTTTCGCCAAATTTGCGTGCGCGTGGAGTCGATGGCCTGAGCGAGAATCCCATTGCCGATGGAATGCAGAGCAGTGCTGTTCTTGGCGATCTCGAGACCCACCATTGCCCCGATCCGCAGCTCCGGACCGAGAGTTTCGATCCGGTTCAGCCCCAGTGGTGCCAAGTCCACCAGGGTCTCGAGGCTCGGATCGTCGCGCTCGGCAAGGGCAGTTCCCCCGCCCAGGTAGGCCGACGTTCGGGGGTCTTGCTGGACGATCTCCAGGGCATCGTCGATGCTCTTCGGCAGTGTGTGAACGCAAACATTGCGCATGGGGCGAAATCCGTCCGAATCGGATACACTCTCGCTGGCCTGGGTATTCTAAGGCTGGTTTCCGGATGGTGTCCAGGATCAGGCGGCGCACGAGACCGGTGCTTGGGGGATCTCACCCTCGGCATCGGGCCCGCGCCGGATGGTGTAGGAACCGGCGGACAGCTGCAACTGTCCACGCACTTTCCCCTAGCGGACGAGCGGACCGATTTCCTATACTGGATCTTGTTTCACTGAGAAAAAGGACCGACAGGGCACGTCGGCACGAGCGACCTGGCGTAGGGGGGCTTCCGTCGGGTCCCCAGAATTGTTCCGCGTGCGAGATTTTCAGGTGAGAGTGCATCACGGCAACTGCAGTTCGACAACCTCTGGGGGAGGAGCAATGAAATTGCGTGCTATCGCAGCAGTGTTGATGACCCTTGCGATGAGCGCCACGTCAGCGTTCGCGGGTCCGAATGGGTCCATCGATATCTTCAACGTGGCCATCAATCCGGATGCGAGCGCGGGTGCTGTCGACTTTGGCGCATGTCAGGCCAATGCGACGACGGTGTTCGGCGTCCTCGGTAAGTTCGCCATCGCGGTTTACGCCCGTCAGCAGGGATCGTCGGCGGCCGGCATCAGCGGCGCCGAGTTCTACGTCGCGGGGCTCGAGCCGGCGGACCTGCCTGCGGGTTGGACCAAGACGTTCATCCCGGCTGCAGGCGTTCTGGTTGTCGGCGACATTGACGATCCGCACATGGGTGGTCCGAATGGCACCGACGTCATTCGCCGCGCCAACGTCACGTGGACCGTCGACGGTCCCGCGGACCCCGATTGCCAGGTGACGTCACTCACGTTCCTGGGTCGCATCGAATGCCAGTCGGCCTTCGGCCAGCCCGTGATCGCGGGTGTGCGTCGGATTCGCATCCTTGCCGGCAATCCGCCGAGCAACCCGACGCGCGATTGCCCGGGGCTCGTGTTCTGCAACTTCCCAATCTTCGACGCGGTCTGCGTCACGGGTGGCCAGTACATCCTGAACCCGGCACCGCCGGACGTCTGCTCCGTGGGCGTCGAGGAGAAGACCTGGGGCGGCGTGAAGGGTCTGTACCGCTAAGACTCGCTCAAGCTCAGCGTGAAAGAAGGCCCCCTCGTGCGAACGAGGGGGCCTTTTTTGCGCACGTCGCTCAGGAGCCGGTGGCTTCGCCGTCGAGCGCTCGTTGCATGCGAGCGAGCATCGTGTCGGCATCGATGTAGCCGGTCACGGTGAGAGCGGCGAGGATGCGGCCGTCGGGTGCGACGAATGCGACCCACGGCAGACCGACGATGCCGTACTTGCGCATCAGCTCTTGGATTTCGGGCGTCTGCTTCGTGGCGTCGACGCGCACGGTGACGAAGCGCTTGGCGAGCTCGATGACGCGGGGGTCCGAGAAGGTGAGGTGCTCGAGCTCCTTGCACGCGACGCACCAGTCGGCGGTGAAGTCGACCATGAGCGGTTTGCCTTCGCTCTGCGCCTTTTGCGCGGCATGGGCTTCCGATCCGAGCCATCCCGGGCCCGTAACCGCTGCGCTTTCACCGCGCACGAGCGGCAGGATGGTGGCATAGAGCCCGGCCACGAGCACCACGCGGCCGAGCGCGCCGAGCCAGCGCTTTGGCGCCGGATCGGTTTCGTGCACGAGCCTCCATCCTCGCAGCAGCACACCACCCAGGAGAAGAATCACGCCGACCCAAAGCACGCCGCGGCCTTCGGGCACGAAGGGGTGCAGGTAATAGAGCGCGACGCCCATGAACACGAGCCCGAACACGTAGCGCACCGCGAGCATCCAGTTCCCCGACTTCGGGATTCCTGCGAGTAGCCCGGTGAAGGTGCCGAGCACGACGAAGAGAACGCCCAAGCCCAGCGCGAAGACGAAGAAGAGCGTGAAGCCGAGAAGAACGCTCCCACTCGCTGCGACGAAGGCGAGCATGGCGACCAGCACCGGGCCGATGCACGGCGAGGCCACGATGCCGGCCACGAGACCGAGGAGGAGCGCGCCTGGAGCGCCGCTCCCGTGCACGCCGCGCATGCGTGTGGCGAAGTTCGCGGGCACTTGGATCTCGAACGCGCCGAACAAGCTGAGCGCCATCACCACGAAGACCAAGCAAACTCCGACGACCACCCAGACATTTTGCAGGATGCCGCCGAAGAGCGAGCCCGTGAGCGCCGCCGTGGTGCCGAGAATCGAATAGGTGAGCGCGATCCCGAGGACGTACAACAGCGACAGCTGCAGGCCTTTGCTCCGCCGACCGGCGCTGCGCGCGCCGATGATGCCGATTGTGATCGGGATCATCGGGTA
>DASRJO010000201.1:0-18038 GCA_035649435.1 Candidatus Krumholzibacteriia bacterium
CCGAGGGGATGCGCGGCTTGAGCTCATCCACGGTTGATTCCATGTTGGTTTTGGCGTAGCGTAAAAACCGGATTGTAGGGAGCTTCCGCCGCCGTGGAGGTCGGTTGTGCTCGGCCGATCGATCTGCATTCTCGGCATCCTGACTGGCTCAGGCCTCTTCGTGCCCATGACGTCCCAGGGCGACTCGCCGACTCCCCTGTCGTTGCCGATCTATCACTCCGCTCGGATCTGCGAAACTCGAGAACTCACCTTCGGTGTCGAGAATGACTCGTTCGAGGTCGATCTGATTGCCGAGCTCGATTGGGGGATCGACAAAGTCGCTTTTGGCGACTCGGATCATGACGGGTGGAATGAGATCATCCTTGCGAAAATCGCGTCCAGTCTTTGCAGCTTTCAGGTATTCGAGGTTGGTTCCGATGACACCTACAGTCTGGAGTATTCTGGCGTGTGCTTGGTACCGCAGGCTGTCGCGGATTTGGATGCAGATGGGAAGAGTGAGCTCGTCGGAGAGAGCGGATATTTTGTCGAGATTTACGAAAGCCCGGACGTGACCAGCCACCCCATGGAGCTGGTCTGGACATCGCCACCTCTTGGAAACGTAGAACGGGGACTCACAATAGGTGACACCGATGGTGATGGACAAATGGAGATCATCACGTCACACAATACCTTTGGGTCGCTTTCCGTTCTCGTGATCTTCGAGAATCGCGGCGACAACACATTTGCGCTGGTTCTGGCGGACACGATCCAGGACGGCGCCATGGGCCGTAAAGCGCTTGGGGATTGGGACGGCGACGGGATGATGGAGGTCGCTTTTTCCTCAGGAACAGGGCGGACGTTCGTATACGAGTCCACGGCGAACGATCGATGGGGAATGACCTGGTGCACGGAGATGAATGCCGTGTTCCGCAATGCCTATGCCACCTGCACAGGCGATGATCTCGATGGTAACGGACGAGCGGAACTTTTCGTTACAGGTACGTTGCGTGATGAAGACGGGAATGCAACTTGGACCACCTTCGTGTATGAAGCCCCTTGCGACAACACTTTCATCGAAACGGCACGTTTCTCGATCGAAGATGGCACTTTGGGAGGTCCTCACGATACGATTGTGGATATTGATCGCAAAGGAAGGGCAGAATTCGTAATGGAAACGGCAGTAGGGCTCTGGATCTATGGTGCAGCCGGGCCTGGTCAATGGAACGTAGTGGGACATGTCCCAGACCCGACATGGAATTATACCCACGAAGGAATATATGCTTTTGATGTGAACCAAAACGGCAAGCCCGAGCTCGTGTGGCCCGGATATCCCACGACCCTCGTCATGGAACACCGTTCCAATGCTTCTAATCTCGAAGCGAGTCCGCGCTCGAGGTTGGGATCCCTTGTCGCGTGGCCGAACCCTAGCAGGACACAAGCTCAGCTCATGTCGACGGAAAGTTTGGAACCAGGGATGCGTCTCCGTGTCTTCGATGCTGCAGGCAGATTGGTTGACAAGCGCGTGATGATTGGTGATGCGCAGGGGCGGGTGTGGTGGCCGACAAGTCAACTCGCGAACGGGATGTATCTGTTACGCCTCGAGAACCGACGCGGACAACTCGTCGCCTCGGGGCGGGGGATCGTGGCGCATTGAATACTGACTCGGATGATCTGCTCGTAGGCGATCAGTTGTTTTGCGATACGATGCAGTAGCCACAAGGTGGAGAATCATCGGGGGAACGTTTTCATGATGGTGAGTCCCCGTTGCCACTGGCGAGAGGGAAGATACAGCCTCGTAACTGTAGCGCTTCTTGCGGGAGTGGGCGCTGCCATCGCAGAGTGTTCGTTGCCTCAAGTCGTCTCGATTTGGGGCGGCTACGGGAGCGAACCGGGTCAGTTTTTGGGAGCCAGCGACATCGCACGCGATTCGGCTGGTGGAATTTATGTTGTTGATGTCGTGCTCCACCGTGTGCAGAAGTTTGACGAGAACGGCAACTTTCTGTTTGGCTGGGGATCGTATGGACAGGCGGACGGGCAGTTCTGGGGACCAACCGGCGTGGCGGTGGATCATGAGGGTAATGTCTACGTAACCGACCGTGGAAACATGCGAGTGGAGAAATTCGACTCATCAGGACGCTTCCTATTGAAATGGGGGGAATGTTGCTCTGGACCCGGCAGATTCGATTTTCCCGCAGGTGTGACCGTAGCGGGTGGCCATGTCTTCGTGGTCGATGAAGATGGCAGGATGGTTCAAAAGTTCGATCGGGAGGGGAACTTCGTCGACGGATGGAGCAGCCCGTCGTTCGAAACGCCGGCGGGTGTCGCGGTCGACGATAATGGAAACGTATTCGTGGTGGACACGTACGCCGAACAGGTGACGAAGTTCGATTCGAGTGGTGTGGAATTGGAGCGGTGGGGGTCATTGGGACAGGGGGATGGACAGTTCATCGCTCCGCATGGAATCGGAGTGGACGGAGATGGGAATGTGTACGTAATGGATAGAATAAATGAGCGCGTCCAAGTGTTCGACAATAATGGGGGATTCAAGTGCAAATGGGGATCCAATGACCCGGAGGCCGAAATCCGCCTGGTTGCACCGACCGGGATCGAATTCGACGGCAGGGGGAGAATTTATCTCTCCGATAGTTCGCGGGGGATGACGCTCCAAGTTCCTACGTCGCTCAGCCCAGCCTCATGGGGGGACGTGAAGAAGAAATATCGTGAGTGACGCGTTGACGTTCAGTGGAATCCATCCTTCGGCTCCCCGTACCACAAGAACAGCTCGACTCGGCGCAGGTCGCCGAGACCATTGGTGACGGGACCTTCGCCCAGGAAAACAGACCACATCGCATAGTTGCTTGGATGCCCTTCTGCAGCAACCTTCGAGCTTCCGAACGAGTGGCCTTCGACGCGACAGTACTTCCGGGTCCGAGCCGGAGCGACGCCAGGACTCCATCTCAGGCCTAGCCGCCGGCGATGGCGCCGATGATGAAGAAGGGCTCCCTTCCGGTCGCGACTGGGTCGGGGAGCGGGGTATCCGGCGGCTCGTGCGAAAGGTCTTCCTCGCAGGCGAAGAACCTGAGAAACGGCCGGCGCTCCTGTGTCGCGTGATCACGAATGGTCCCGCGCAGCATCGGATAGCGTGACTCAAGCGCGTCGAGAACCGTGGCCAGGGTCACGGGCCCCTCGATCTCGAGCTGCACCTCCGCGCTCACGCGCGCCAAGGTCCGCAGGTGCGGCGGCAGCACGACGAGGATCATCGCAGCGTCTGCACCTCGACGGAAAGGACGGCCGGGAGATCCCGGACGGCCGCCGACCAACTGTCGCCGCCGTCCGCCGAAGCGTACACCTGCCCTCCGGTGGTACCGAAGTACACCCCACAAGGCTCGAGCCCATCCACTGCCATGGCATCGCGCAGGACGTTCACGTAGCAGTCGCGCTGCGGCAACCCCTTCGTCAACGCCTCCCACTCGTTCCCGCCCGTACGGCTCCGATACACGCGCAACTTCCCCTCCAGCGGAAAATGCTCGGAATCGCTCTTGATGGGGACGACGTAGATGGTTTCCGGTTCATGGGCGTGCACGTCGATGACGAACCCGAAGTCGGTGGGCAGGTTGCCGCTGATCTCGCGCCACGTTTCGCCGGCGTCGTCACTGCGCATCACGTCCCAGTGCTTCTGCATGTAGAGCACCTGTGGGCGCGAGCGGCTCAGCGCGATGCGGTGCACGCAGTGGCCGACCTCGGCTGTCGGGTTGGGAATGTAGCGCGAGTGCAGGCCGCGGTTGATGGGCTTCCACGTTCGGCCGGAGTCGTCGCTGCGGAAGGCGCCCGCGGCGGAGATGGCCGCATACAGCCGGCGGTGGTCGCTCGGGTCGATGAGAATAGTATGCAGGCACATGCCGCCGGCGCCCGGCTGCCACTGCGGACCGGTGCCGTGGCCGCGGAGTCCGGCAAGCTCGTGCCATGTCTTGCCAGCATCGGTGGTGCGGAACATCGCAGCGTCTTCGATGCCGGCGTAAACCAAGTCGGGGTCGGTCAGCGATGGCTCCAAGTGCCACACGCGCTTGAACTCCCAGGGGTGCTGTGTGCCGTCGTACCACTGGTGCGTCGTGAGCGGCTTCCCGGTATCGGGCGATGTGTCATAGACGAACTTGTTGCTTTCCCCCATGGGCATGCCGTCGGGTGTGGTGGTCGGCTCGCCGGGCGCTGTCCCGGGCTGGTGCCAAGTCTTGCCGCTATCATCGGAGCGTTGGATGATCTGACCGAACCAGCCGCTGGTTTGCGATGCATACAGGCGGTCAGGATCCACGGGCGAGCCCTTGAGGTGGTAGATCTCCCAGCCCGCAAAGTGCGGGCCGCTCACTTCCCACCGCTCCCGCTTCCCGTCCGAGGTCAGGATGAAAGCTCCCTTGCGGGTACCCACCAGCAAACGTACCCCGCTCATGATGCCTCCCGGTTTTCTACTTTGAGTTCGACTTCGCGCGACGCGCAGCACGCGAAGGGCCCTGGATTTCCAGGAGTCTACTCACGCACCGATGCCGGCGCAAACGACGGCGAGGAGCGACGAAGAAGGACGGATTGCATCGGGATTCCCCCGAGGGATGCGCCGTTGGGTTGCCGTCGATTGGCTGCTGCCAACCGGACGACGTGTTGCGGATTCGATCTCGCCTGTCGTGAGATCCGGTGCTAGTGTTTCATCCGCCATCTCCTCGAGAGTTCGCGCTCTTCCAACGGGGAGTCATCATGAAACGCAACTCGAAAGACATCCCTTCAGCGATCGTCATCGGGTGGCTGCTGACCTTCGGTCAGGCGTCCGCCCAGACGAACTGCATCGACGCCTGCAATTGCGCGCTCCAATCCAGCAGTGCCACCTGCGAGACAGACTATCAAACCTGTCTGGCCCAAGCGGGCGGGGACCCCGATCGCGAGGCCGAGTGCGCAACGCAGCGCACCGCTTGCTCGACCGCCAGCGACGATGCCTTCGTGTTCTGCGCCAGCCGGTGTCCGGCGTCCGAGTCTTGTACGGTCGAATGCAACATCCCGCACGGTGTCGCCCTCACCCGGTGCAACGACCAATACGTCGCCTGCGGCACATCCGAGGCATGCAGAGCGGCGTTCGACGCCTGCGTCGCTGAGGCGGATGCGCAGCAACATGCGTGCTTGCTGGCGAGGTGTGTGCGCCCACCGAGCTGCAGCTGTGCAGCGATTCCGTGCATCAGCATCGCGGTGCCTCCACCCCAACAGGTGTGCCCAGAGGCCGCGGTCACCGTCACAGGAACCGTGACCAATTGCGGCTCCGTGGCAGCGAACATCGGCATTTACATCGATGGTCAACTGGTTGCCTCGCACTCGGACGTCCCTCCAGGAGCGGAGGTCGTCGGGAGTCGAGAGATCGTCCCCCTCTGTGCGCCCGTCTCGCGCTATGACGTCAAAGCGGTGGCGAGCACGACTTGCCCCGACGGTGTCACGACCGAAGTACGAGGGTTCGTCAACTGTGCGTGTTCAGACGACTGCCTGACTGGAATCGCCGCCCCGAACTCACTCTGGCCGCCCAACGGCGCCTTCGTCCCCGTGTCGGTCTTTGCCCTCAATGCTGGAGGTCGGCCCGTGAGCGTGTCCCTGACGAATGTGACGAGCGACGAGCCGAACAGCGGTCATGGGGGCTGTGTCGACGCCGTTCTCTCCCCAACCGAGCTTCCAGAGTTGCGGGCCCGGAGAAGTGCCACGGGCGGCGGTCGTGTTTACCGTTTCTCGTTCGTGGACCTGCTGTATGGTTGTCCGGGAGAAGTGTCGGTGTGCGTGCCTTCGACGCCGGACAAACCATGCATCGACGATGGTCAGCTATTCGATCCGCGTGTCTGCGTGGGCAGCGCGACCACAGGCGGCGACCTCGCTCCCGCCGTGACCGTCCGTCCCGTGATCGGATCGGGGATCGAGATCGTGGTGTCCGAGGCAATGGGCAAACGCATCGGCATCGAGGTCTTCGATGCCCGCGGTCGGCGCATCGCGCGGCTCGAGCCACGGGTTGCGGACGGTGCCGGCGTGATCCTGTGGAACGGACGCAGCGCCGATGGCCAGCCGGTGGCGGCCGGCGTGTATCTCGTCCGCACGACGGTGGATGGCACGGCGCACACGGCGAAGACCGTCCTCGTCCGGTAGCGAGGACCGCCTCGTTGTACCGATCGCTCCAGGCAGAAGGTCGCGTGGGTCCGCAGTGAACGGGGAGCCCCACTTTCACTGATTCCTGACGCGACCGACCTCTCCACCCGTGGCATGTGGGTTGCTGGCCGCCCGGTGGGGTGGCGTAGCGACATGCTCTTCCAACGACAGGTCCGCTCAGGTTTCATCGCGCTCGCCGTGATCGCGATGGCTTTGGCCGCACTGCATGTCGAGCAAGTCGACGGCGCAGGCAAGCAGGAGACATCGATCGCGGCCACAGCGACAGCGGCGAAGCAGCCGGAGCTGCACCGGGCTCTCGGGCTGCTCTTGTACGTCGATGGCGATTATTCGGTCGCCGTCGGCGACGATGGCGTGATCCTCGACGAGAACGAGTATTTGGAGCAGCACCAGATTCTGGACGAGGTCGGGCTCATCCTCCAGCAAGTGGATCGAACCGACGTCGAGCAGCCGCGCTCGGTCGCGGCCGCGCTGCAGCGGGATCTCGAGTCGGTGCGCGACGCCGTGAGCGAGCGGCGACCTCCGGCAACGGTGCGCGCCGAAGTGCGTCGGCTGCGCGACGCGATCGTCCTCGAGCACGGGCTGGATCTCGCGCCAAGCCGGCCGCCTCGTCTCGAGCGCGGCGGGACGCTCTTCCAGCAAGCATGCGGCGCTTGTCACGGCAGCGACGGCCGCGCTCGCACGGCGCTGGCACTCACTTTGACTCCACCACCGATCGACTTTCGCGCGGCGCGACTGAGCGAGACGCTGTCGCCCTATCGGGTGTTCAACGTCGTGACCTTCGGCGTTCCCGGGACGGCGATGCCATCCTTCGAGGTGCTGGACGAGGACGAGCGCTGGGATCTGGCGTTTCAAGTCATGTCGATGCGGCACGATCCCGTGGCTGGCGCCCCCACGCGCCTCGCTCAGACGGGGTCGCTCGCTCGCGGGCTACCGAGCTTGTCCCAGCTCGCCACACTCACGGACGCGGAGCTCGGCGACTGGTTCGTCACCCGAGGCGTGAGCGCGAAGGACAAAGCATCTGCCGTGGCGCGAGCACGTCGCATGCAGCTGCAGCCTTGAGGAGGTGTTCGCGATGAACTGGAAATTGCGCCGCATGCTTCCGGCTCTGCCCTTGGCGATCGTGGCGTTCGGTCTGGCTGCCGGGGCGAAGCCGCGATCCGAGTCGCCGAACGAGGATGCACGCGAATCCGCCTTGAAGCTGCAAGAGACCTTCGCGGCCATCGCCGAGCGCGCAGGCAAGAGCGTCGTGAGTGTGACCAGCTACGTGCGCGAGGAGTCCACGGCGAGCGAGCAAGCGAGCCCCGAAGCTGGCAGCAGCCAATGGCAGGAAGCGCGTGAGACCGATTTGTATCCCGGTTTCCGCAAGCTCCACTCCGGCAGCGGTGTGGTGCTGGGGAAGGAAACTCACATCGTGACCCTGCGCCGGTTCGTGACTCGATCCACCGGGGAACCGGCCGACGTGGTGGACGTCGAAACGCAGGACGGGCAGCATGTCATGTGCCGGGTCATTGGCGTCGAGCCGACACTCGATCTCGCCGTGTTGGAATTCGTGCCGCTCTCCGAAGGCTACCGGCCGAAGCTCGTGTCGGCCACTCCCGGCGACAGCGACAGCCTTCGCGTCGGCTACTGGACCTTCGCGCTGGGGGATCCCTCGGGCCCCGCGCAGGCGTTTATTCCGGGATTCTTGTCCGCCAAACCCGAGCGCAGCTGCTACCAGGAGCAGCTCACCGCGACCTACATGCAGGCGGCGTTGAACGTGCATCCCGAGGCCTACGGCGGCCCGCTCGTCAACATTCGCGGCGAGGTCGTGGGAATCACGACACCACGCCCGTCGCAACAGGCGGACGGGCATGGCATCGAGTATGCCTTGCCGATCAACGTCGTGATGCCGATCTATGAAGGGCTCAAGGTCAACCAGAGCTTCCGCTCACCGTGGCTCGGCTTTGCGGTGCTCGAGATGGCAGCTTTGCGCGATCGGTCGGATGCAGAAGCGTTCCAAACCATGCTCCGGCCGCACTTCGGCATCTACATCGACGCCGTATTCGAGCCGAGCCCCGCGTCGAAGGCGGACGTCGAGGTCGGCGACTTCCTGATCGGGTTCAACGGCAAACGGATCTTCTCGGTGTACCGGTTCCAGGAGCAGCTGCATCTCACCGGCATCGGCCGCCCCGCCAAGCTCGAGTTCTTCCGCGCCGGCCAGACGTTCCTCAAAGACATCGTCGTGGAGGAGCGCCCCAAAGCGGCCGCGCCGCAGTGACCATTCCTGCTCGGCCCGCTGTCGATGGAATGAACACTTGGTGACTGGCTTGTGTCCGCTTAGAATCTCGCGCTCGTGCCCCGAGACATCTCCACCAAGGCACAGGAGGAGCCCTGCTCGAACCGACCCTGTGGCCACCCGTGGCCGCCAAGCTCAGCGATCCACAACAGGTGCTCGAGACCGTCTTCGGGTTCCGCGAGTTCCGGCCGGGCCAGCGGCAGCTCATCGATGCGGTGCTGCGCGGGCGCGACTGCATCGGCGTCATGCCGACGGGGGCCGGCAAGTCGATCACGTTCCAGGTTCCGGCCAAGATCCTGCCCGGCGCCGTGCTCGTCGTCTCTCCGCTCATCTCGCTGATGAAGGACCAAGTCGATTCACTGGTTCGCCTCGGCTTCCGCGCCACGATGCTGAACTCGAGCATCGAGTGGGAGGAACGCCAGAAGCGCCTGGCGCAACTGCGGCGCGGCGAGCTGGAGATCGTCTACGTGGCACCCGAGGGGCTCGAAGGCTCGCTCCGCGGCATCATCGCCGGCTGTCGCATCAGTCTCGTGGTGGTGGACGAGGCGCATTGCATCAGCTACTGGGGACACGATTTTCGTCCGGCCTACCGCCGGCTCCTCGGGCTCAAGCAGGAACTGGGCGACATCCCGGTGCTGGCACTCACGGCGACGGCCACACGGCGCGTGGCGCTCGACATCCTGCGCCAGCTCGGGATGAGCAAGCCCGATGGCTACAAGGGCTCGTTCTTCCGGCCGAACCTGCATATCACGTCACACAAGAAGGGGACCGGGCGCGTCATGCGCCAGGACATCCTGGGGATCGCGCGCCGGCATGCGGGCGAGAGCGGCATCGTCTACTGCGCCAGTCGCAAGTCGGTGGAGCAGACCGCGCAATGGCTGAGCCAGCAGGGGGTGCGGGCGCTGCCGTACCACGCCGGCCTCGATGATCGCGAACGCACACGCAATCAGGATGCTTTCGCGCGCGACCGGGTGGATGTCGTCGTCGCCACCATCGCCTTCGGCATGGGCATCGACAAGAGCAACGTGCGCTTCGTCGTGCATCGCGACATGCCGCGCAGCATCGAGGCCTGGTACCAGGAAATGGGTCGCGCCGGTCGCGACGGACTCGCGAGTGACTGCGTCATCCTGTACTCCTGGGCCGACGTGTTGCACTACGACCGCTTCCTCACCGACGTCGAGAGCGAGGAGCTGCGCCGGGAAACGCGCCGCAAGACGATCGAGCTGTTCGAGCTGCTGGACGGCCCCGGCTGCCGCCACGGTGCCCTCGTCGGCCATTTCGACGAGCGCATCGATCCCTGTGAATCCTCGTGCGATCACTGCCGCGGTGCGGGAATCGAGGCTCTGGTGACGCTCGTGCCGGGCCGTGGCAAGAAGCGCGGGGCCGCAGCGGTCGAGACCGCCGTCGGCGCACCGGGAGTACGTCGGGATGCGGCCGATGTGGGAAGTGCTGCGGCCCGTCTCGTTTCCGAGGAGTCCGAAGCAGAATTGTTCGAGAGACTGCGTGCCGTGCGCAAGCGCATCGCCGACGAGGAAGGCGTACCCGCCTACATCGTCTTCAGCGACGCGGTGCTCCGCGGCATGGTGCGCGCCATGCCGCGGACACACGCCGCGTTGCTCGAGGTATCCGGCATCGGCCCGGTGAAGCTCGCGCGCTACGGCGATGCGTTCCTCGCCGCACTGTGCGCCGAAACGACGACACACGAATTGAGCCCCACCGACGACTGACGTTTCAGTCGTGGAAGCGCTTCTTCACGCCGCCCCACGTTTCTTGTTCCACGGCCACGGAGCAATCATTCGCCGAGCCCGGAGTCGGCGTCCGCACGAGGTAGCCTGTCGTGTTGCGCGCGCCACCGGCACCATCGGGGCAGCGGGTCATGGACAGCGCTGTGCCCGTGCCGCCTGCATTCTCGTCCACTTGCGGCTGGGCGGCGTTGAGCAGAACGAGCAAACCCGCGTCGTCGGCGTCGCTCGTGTCGTACACCAGGGCGTCGACGAGGTTCGTCGTGGTCACAGGCGTATTGGTAGGGAAGTTCGTGGCGTTGGCTGTGTACAGCGCCACGGCGTCGGCGCCATTCTGCAGGAGGTCGTTGGCAAAGATCATGTCCACGCTCACGACGGCTGAGTTCCCCAGCACGAACAGGCCGTTCACGTCCAAGGTCATCCCGTCGAGATCGAAGGCGGCGTACGACTGGTCGGTGGCGCCGTTGAAGAAAACGATCACGAGGCCCGTGAGCGAGGCGCCCGGCGTGCCAACGAGCTCGACGAACTCGAGGTTGTCAGTGCCGGCGTCGTCGCTGTCGACTTCATTGATGAGGACCTGGGCGTTCGCCCCGAAGGCCAGAACCAATGCCCAAATTGCCAACCACGATCCGATTTGCTTGCCGAAGGATGCGATCGCTGTGCGCATGATGTGCTCCGTGCGGTATGGCGCGAGAGCCTGCCGTTTCTGCGGCGTGGATCCCTGCCGGGTCGCTGGTGTGGTGTCGTCGATCGGCCGTAAGTCTACGCCAGGTGCGTGGCCCGGCGCCAGGGGGCCGGGGCGTCCGTGCTCGAGACGGCGAGCCCCACTCACGGCCCGAGATGCTGCTTCGCCCAGTCGAGGGCGCCGGTCTCGTCGCTGAAGCTGCCCTCCAGCTGGGCTTCGAACGCGGCTTTCAGGATGGTCCCCATCTCCGTGCCCGGATGCACTCCCAGGGCGAGTAGGTGGCGGCCCATGAGCAGAGGCTTCGGAGCGGCGTCGATCACATTCAGCTCGTCAGCACGTTCGAGCAGCCAGGTGATCGACTCCAGCTCGCGAGAGTCCGTGCATGCCAACGCCTCGGGCGTCGTGCGACCGAGGAAATCGGCGCGCGCGACGCGGCAGAGACGTGGGATCGGGACCCGAAGGGCGAGCCGGCGAATGGCGGCGCTCGATGCGCCGCCGCGATAGAAGTCGAATGGCTTCAAATGGTCCAAGACGAGCGGGACGACGGCTTCGATGATCCTCGGTGGACAGCCGATTTGTGCGAGGAAGCTTCGAGCCGGCGCTTCGCCGGCTGACTCGTGACCGAGTGAACGCCAGCGGCCGTCACGGAACTCGGTCGTCGACGGCTTGCCGAGGTCGTGGCAGAGCGCACCCAAGAGGACGATGAGACGCTCCTCCTCGTCCTCGATGGCATCGTCGGCGAGCACGCGCACCGCCGCGTCGACGACTAGGCCGGTGTGCACCCAGAGGCTGCCGAGCACATGGTCTTGGCCTTCGGGATGCCACTCGGGATCTTGCGCCACGTGGAGCATTGCCTGCAGATTTGGAAACAAGGTCAGCGATTCGGTCGAGACCAGAGCGTCGAGCCCGACCGCAGGGCGCTTGGACTCGAGCAGGAGCTTCTTCCATTCTTCCCACAAGCGTTCGACCGGGAGTGTGGTCAATTCAGGTCGCAGCGTACGACAGAGCGCGAGCGTCGTGGGATCGATGGTGAAATCGAAGCGCGCGGCGAAGCGACAGACACGCAGCACGCGCAGGGGGTCCTCGGCGAAAGCGGGACCGACGTGCCGGATCCGGCACCGGGCGATGTCTTCGATGCCGCCATGCGGATCCTCGAAGCGGTTCGCTTCGGGGTCCCAGCCGATGGCGTTGATGGTCAAATCGCGCCGGGATGCCGCGGCGGCGAAGTTCAGTTGCGGCTCCGGCTCGACATGGAAAGCGCGGTGGCCACGTCCGGTCTTGATCTCGGCCCGCGGCACCGACACATCGAAGACCACATCCTCGACGGCGACCTTCAAGACTCCGAAGCTGCGACCGACCGCATCGACCCGGAACCGGGCTGCGAGCGCGGCCTCCAATTCCGCGAGCGAAAGCCGGAACACCTCGACGTCGACGTCGCGCGTCGCGGCCCGGCCCATGAGGCAATCGCGCACGGCACCTCCCACGACGTACGGCCGCCCGCCGGCTGCGCGAATGGTTTCCAGGAGGTGTCGAAGCGCGGGCGTGATGGGGAATGTCGGCATCGGCATGGTCTCGTCTCGGGGATGGCGTGCGCAGCGAGCGTAGGGTGGGCGGTGTGGAGCGTCAAGCGGACTGTTCTTCGCCCCTACGGCGACTGATGCGTCCAGTCGGTGAAATCCATGTTGCGGCCGACTGTGTTCACGTGCGCGGCTGGAAACGCGGTGCCGTAGGCGGCGTTGAGAATCCACGGAACGAAAGAATCGTTGCCGTTGAACCACCATGGGTGCAACGGATCCTCCGCCTGGCGATCGAGCAGCCATTGCGCCGCACGCTTGAGCGCATCCTGTTCCCAACCGTAGACGTCGGCGTAGCCGCGGTGGCTCAGGATCTCGGCGCAGACCACGGCTCCCGAAAGGGCGCCATGGATGTAGATGTTGTACTGGAACTGTCCCGCGGCGCTCGTGCACACGTTCTGCGGACAAGCGATTGCCGTGCATTGGATGCCGGACGTGGTGGTGTCGCAGTCGGCCGCCGCGTCACAGAGGGTGGAGTCGGTGACGCAGAACTCGGAACGCCGCAGTTCTTCGGGCAGCGCTCCGTCCATCGGATAGGAGCACGCGCCGGCGACGATGGTGCTGCCTGGAGGTCCGATGCCGACCGGCAGTGCTGGGTTCGGCTGCCAGCATAGATCACCGTAACGGAAGTCTGCATACTCTTGCCGGTCCCCCAACCAGCCGTCGAACACTCGCCGGACTTCCCCGAGCAGGTTGACGTCGTCGCGGTAGGCCGCGACGGCGGCGAGCGCGGCCATCGTCATGGTTCCCCAGTTGTTCGGGCGTTCGAGCATGATCTCGCGCAGCGAACGGTCGTCGCGCACGCAATCCGAGTACTCGCACAGCGGCGTATCGATCATCGTCCCGAGCCATTGGCGAAAGTCGGTGGCGAGGGGCTCGTCGAGCCCGACATAGTCCGCCGCCAGGACCCAACTGGTGAGATTGCGCGCCACCGACAGCTGCTCGTTACTGCAGTCGATCGCGGCCGCATTGCTCCACTCGTCCATGATCTCTCGCACCCCGCGCTGGATGTCTTGACGGTAGGTCCAAGTGAAGGAAGTGCGCACGAACACCATCGCCTTGGCGAGGGCGAGGACGTCGGCATCGTTGGTCTTTTCGAAGAGCGTGACGTCGAATTTGCCGGTGTTGGGTCCGCCGAAGATGAAGTTGTTCTGCGCGAACTTCTCCAGGTCCGTCCACCCACGTCCGGATTTGGGCAGCTGCGCCAGCAGGTCCGGACTCATCCAGATGTAGGCGTGGGCTGCGCGCTTGCCGCCCCCGCCCCCCGGACCCCGATCCCACACTTCGGTCTTGCTGGCGCCCACTTCACTGGCTGGAAGCGTCTCGGGAGTTTCCGTCGAACAGCGTGTGAGGCAGAGGAGCGCGCCGACGCAGAGGCCCAACGAGAGCAAGTGCTGGGTCCTGCCAAACGCCATTCTCCGCCTCCGGCGAGAGAGAGGATGCGACGCACGCACCCGTACAACGCCAGGGCGTGGCAAGGTGACCCGGCAGCGGGCCCATGTGCGAGCGGAACTGGACGACAAACTAGAGTAGTCAATTCGAATTGCAACCGTCAAACATGGGGACTAGGTCGTGGAACCAACTGGGGAAATTGGCGCAATCTTCTCAATGCTTGGAAGACACGATGCTGGCGACGACGACGGAGACGTTGTCGGGGGCGCCGCGGGCCAAGGCGCGCTCGACCAACCCGCTGCAGGCGCGGCTGGGTGTCTCCGAGTCCACGAGCGCGAGGATCTCCTCGGTCTCAACCTGGTTGTACAGGCCATCGGAACAGAGCACGATGACATCGCCCGGCTGCAGACGCGCCGGCTTTGCCAGGTCGATCTCGATCTCCGCGCGTGTGCCCAGACAGCGGGTGAGCACGTGGTGGGCATCGGCGTGCGGCGTGCCGCCCGTCACCAGCTGCAGCTCGGCGGCGAGCGTGTGATCCTGGGTGAGGAGCTGGATGCCGTGGTCGCGCACGCGATAGGCGCGGCTGTCTCCCACGTGACCGACGTGAAGCTCGTTGCCGCGAATGACGACGGCGGTGCAAGTGGTTCCCATGCCGGCGAGACGGCGATCCGACATGGCACGTGCATGCACGAACTCGTTGGCCTTCTGCATGGCTTGGCGCAAGGCGGCCCCTGCCGGAACATCCGCGGCGTTGGCGAAGTAGCATTCCTGCACGCGCTCGACAGCCAGATGGCTGGCCACCTCGCCCGCAGCGGCTCCACCCATGCCGTCGGCCACGACGAGAAGGCACTCTTGCGTCGCATGCGCGTCCGTGAATTGCCCGATGGCATCTTCATTGTGTTCGCGCTTGCAGCCGACGTCGCTCACCGCGGCGACCCGGACCTCGAGCCCGGCACCGACGTCGCACGTCTGCACAACGATCTCGGGGCGAAACGGGTGCGGCAGCTCGAGGGTGGGAACGTCGTCCATCTCGTCCTGTGCATCGAGTGGAGCGCTCGCTGGACGGAGGCCGCGCTTGCTCAGATGCTGTTGCAACTGGGGGGACATTCCCGACTCGGCGGCAAAGTGCTCGAGCTCGACCGCATCCAAGGTGTCGAAGAGTGCGCCGCTCGTGTACAGATCGATGAGCGCCTCCACGACGTCCGGGAAGAATTGTTTCCCGGCGAGATCCAAGAGCCGCTCCAACGCCACTTCGGGTGTGAGACCGCGGCGGTACGGCCGATGCGAGGTCATGGCGTCGAAGGCGGCCGTGGCCATCAGGATGCGGCTGCCGAGAGGGATCGCGTCCCCGCGCAGCGCCTTTGGATATCCCGCGCCGTCCGGTTGTTCGTGGTGCGCGAGGACGATGCGCGCCGCCCCGGGAAAGAAGCCGAAGCGCTGCACGGCCTCGCTCCCGAGCGCCGGATGCGTGCGCAGCACGGCTTGCTCCTGATTGCTGAGAGCACCGGGCTTGGCGACGAGATCGCGCTGGATGGCCGTGCGCCCCATCTCGTGCAGTAGCGCCGCATACTCGAGCTCTTCGAGCTCCGCCTTGTCGAGACCGAGTCGGAGGCCCACCTGCAGCGACAACTTGGCGATGCGAGAGGATTGCCCGCGTGTCATCGGATCGGCGGCGTCGATGCTGGCCATGAGCGTGCGTACGGCGTCGACGTGGCCGCGTTGCGTGCGCTTCCTCAACGTCCGAACCGCGGCCGCCAAGGCCAACACGCCGGCGTAGCCGGCGGCGGCCGCGGCGAGCGGCACCGGTGCCATCATGGGCGCGTCGGGCGTTTCCATCCGATGCAAACCGTTGCTGGCGATGGTGAGCGCGGCGCAATCGGTCAAAACCTGCACGAGCGTACGCGAGCCTCGCGCCCGCAAACGTCCGGCATCACGTCGCAGGGAAAAGAGCGCCAAGCCGCGGGTGACGAGCACGAGTGCGATGGCGGGCAGGAGCCCGAAGCCGACGAGCGCGACGAAATGAACGAGCGCGAGCACCGCGGGGCCGACCCGGTGCCTGAGTTGCGCATCGCGCGCGAGTCGTTGCAACATCACGCCATCTCCAAACGTGGCACGAGATTCTCGAACGGGTTCTTGTCGGCGGCGTTCTCGTAAGCTTCCTCGGCGCTCACGATGCCCTTGCTCACCAGGTCGCGCAGCACTGACCCCAATCCCTGCATGCCGAATCGACTGCCGGCTTGCATCACCGACTCGAGCTTGTGGCTGTTGCCGCTGCGGATGATGGATTTCACCGCGTGCGCGTTCACCAGGATCTCGGCGGCGGCGACACGTTTGGCGCCCTCGTTGGTGCGCAGCAGCCTTTGCGACACGATCATGCTCAGGCTGTCGGCGAGCATGCCGCGCACCTGCTCGTGACGGCGGGCCGGGAAGACGTTGACGATGCGATCGATGGTGCGTGACGCGCTGCTCGTGTGCAAGCTGCCGAGAATCTGAATTCCGGTCTCGGCGGCGGACAGCGCCAGCGAGATCGCCTCGGGGTCGCGCATCTCGCCGACGAGGATCACGTCGGGATCTTCGCGCACGGCGTCGCGCAAGGCATCGGCGAGGCTGGCGGCGTGCACGTGGATCTCGCGCTGCGTCATCACGCACTTCTTGTAGCCGTGGAGGAACTCGATCGGATCCTCGAGCGTGATGACGTGTCCCTGTCGCGTCGAATTGATGTGGTCGACCATCGCGGCCAGGGTGGTGGACTTGCCCGAGCCCGTCGGCCCAGTGACCAGGATGAGACCCTTGGGATGCGACACGTGCAGTTTGATCGCAGGCGGCATTCCCAGCTCTTCCAAGGTCGGTGTGGTCTGCGGGATCAAACGCAACGCAGCCCCGAGTCCGGCCTGATGGTGATAAACGTTGACGCGAAAGCGCCCGAGATCCGCCACCGAGTAAGCGAAGTCCACGTGCAGGTCCTGCTTCAGCCGATCTCGATGGATGTCGTCCATGAACTCGTCGAGGATGGATTCGAGATCCTCGACCGAGAGATCACGGAAACGCACGCGGTGCAACACGCCGCCGATGCGGATGCGCGGCGCCTGCCCCGACACCAGGTGCAGGTCGGAGCCGCCTTGTTTGACCGCGAGCTCGAGGAAACTGTCGATGCGGCTCATGCGCTCTCCTCTGCCAGCCCCGCGCGAGCGCTCTGTGCCTCGGCGACCTGCCGCAGGTCGGCGCGCGTGACGTAAGCCATGAATTCGCGCTTGTCGGTGGCGCGCAAGAAGGCTTCGTCGGGGTCGATGTCGCCCGAACGCACCAAGGTCAGCAGCGCCTGATCCATGAGCTGCATCCCCACGCGGCGCCCGGTGGCGATGACCGAGGGGATCTGATGCGTCTTGCCTTCGCGCACGTGCTGCTGTACTGCCGACGTGACCACCAGGATCTCGAGGACGGCGCGCCGCCCGCGTCCGTCGGCGGTGCGCACCAGCTCTTGGCTCAGCACCGCCTTGAGGTTGTCGGCCAGGGTGTGGCGGATCTGGGTCTGCCCTTCGGTGGGAAAGGCATCGACCAAGCGGTGGATGGTCGGGTGCGCGCCGCGCGTGTGCATGGTGGCGAGCACGAGATGCCCGGTCTCGCACGCTTCCACCGCGAGCGCGATGGTCTCGGGATCGCGCAATTCGCCGACCAGGATGACGTCCGGATCCTCGCGCAAGGCCGACCTCAGGCCGGCGCTGAAAGACGGCACGTCGGTGCCCAATTCGCGCTGCACGACCAGGCACTTGCGGCTCGAATGCACGAACTCGACCGGATCTTCGAGCGTGATGATGTTGAGGTTGCGGGTCTCGTTGATCTCCGCGATCATCGCCGCCAACGTCGTCGACTTGCCCGTGCCCGAACCGCCGGTGACGAGCACCAGCCCGGTGCGCAAGGAAGCCAACCGCGCCACGATCGGTGGCAGGCCGAGATCGGCGAGACGCGGCACCGTCTGCGGCACGACGCGGCACACCGCCGCGAGTCCGAGGTGCGCGCGGTAGACGTTGATGCGGAACCTGCCGCTGCCCTCGAGCGAGTAGGAGAAATCCACCGCGCCGCGCTGTTCGAACGACTGGCGCAAGTGATCCTGCATGATCTCGCTGGTGAAGTCGTGCGTTTCTTCGGCGGTGAGCGGCGGCGCTTGCAGTGGCAGCAGCTGGCCATCGAGCCGCACGAGGGGCGGCAACCCG
>DASRJO010000202.1:0-24605 GCA_035649435.1 Candidatus Krumholzibacteriia bacterium
CCCCAATGGCTCGATCACGACACTCTCCAATCGCACCCTGGGGTGGTCGGCGGCCGTCTTCGATATCGCGGTCGCCTACGAGGAGGACACCGATCGTGTCGCCGAACTGATGCAGCAAGTGGGAGACTCACTCGCCGCGGACCCCGCGTACACACTCAAGGTCCTCGCACCTTTCGAGCTCCTCGGGGTCGACGCTTTCCACGACACGGCGGTCGTGATCAAGGCGCGGCTCAAGACCCGCCCGGGCGACCAATGGGAGATCGGACGCGAGTACCGCCGCCGGCTCAAGAAGGCCTTCGAAGCCAACCAGGTGGAGTTCCCCATGCCGCATCGAACCGTGTCCTGGGGCGCCGAACCACTCGACGTGCGAGTCCATTCGTCATGAGCACCAGTCGATTGCGCATTGCCAGCTGGAACGTGAACTCGATTCGCATGCGACTCGATGCGGTCCTGGGGTGGCTCGAGACGACCGGCACCGACATCCTCTGCTTGCAGGAAACCAAAGTACCGGACGATGCCTTCCCGAGCGATGCCTTTCGCAGTCTCGGCTACGAGGTCGTGAGCTTCGGTCAGAAGGCATACAACGGCGTCGCCATCATCACCAACGACAAGCCGCGTGAAGTGACGCGTGGCTTCGGTGATGCGACGCTGGACGCCGAAGGGGCACGTCTCGTCGGCGCCACGGTCGGCGGCGTGCGCGTCTACTCGGCCTACGTGCCCAACGGCAAAGTCGTCGGCAGCCCGTCCTATGCGATGAAGCTGCAATGGCTGGCGCGATTGCGCACCTTGCTCGTCAATCGCCATACGAGCGCGGTCGGCGCACCCCTCGCGTCCGGCCAGGCCGCGGCGAACGCGGGCATGCCGCACAGCCGGCCGATCGACGCCGACGAGCGCGTCGTGGTCTGCGGCGATTTCAATGTCGCGGCCGAAGATCGTGACGTGCACGATCCGTTCTTTTGGCGCATGCAGGTGCTCTTCCACTCCGAGGCCCGCGAAGCGCTGCGGCGATTCTGCGGCAACGACTTCGTCGACACCTTTCGTCTCCATCATGAGGAAGGCGAACGATACTCGTGGTGGGACTACCGCCAGGGCGCATTCCCGAAGAACGAAGGGCTGCGCATCGATTATGTTTTCGCATCGCGCGCGCTCGCAGCCAGCTGCATCGAATCGGACATCGACAAGCAGCCACGACGACAATCCAACCCATCCGACCACGCGCCCGTCACCGCCACGTTCGCGCTCGAACCGAAAGGAGAGACTTGATGCACGCCCCCAATCGCCGGCGCTTCTTGCAATGGTTCGCCACCGTCGCGGCAGTCCCTTGGACGCGCACGGCATTGCCGGCGCTCGGCGCCGTCGCCGCCGCCACGGCTGCCGCGCAAACGACCGAAGAGGAAGCTCCGCCGCCCGAAGTCGGTCCGTGGCTCGAAATCGTCAAACAACGCTGGGGTCGAACTCTGTCGCCCGACGACCTGAAGGCGATCGGGGACAACCTGGCGTGGACGGCGCGCTCCGGCAAGACCTTGCGCGCCCTGTCGTTGCAGAACGCCGACGAGCCCGATGTCGTCTTCCGCGCCGAGCGGCCGGTGGTTGAAAAATGACCCCCCCATCCGTCTACTTCGAGTCCGCGGCTGCGCTCGGTCGCATGCTGCACGCGCGCCGGACCACTTCACTCGCGCTCACGCGCGGCTACCTCGACCGCCTGCGCACGATCGGTCACGAGCTGAACGCGGTCGTCACGCTCATGGAGGACTCGGCGCTCGCGGAGGCCGAGCGCGCCGACGAGGAGATTCGCCGCGGCCGCATTCGCAGCCCGCTGCATGGCGTGCCGTATGGCGTCAAGGACCTCTTGGCGACGCGCGGTGTGCCGACCACTTGGGGCGCCGAACCGTATCGCAATCAGGTGTTCGATCACGACGCCACCGTCGTTCGGCGTTTGCGCGACGCCGGTGCGGTGCTGATCGCCAAGCTCGCGATGGTCGAATTGGCCGGCGGCATGGGCTACGACGAAGCCGACGCGTCCTTCACCGGTCCGGGCTTGACGCCGTGGAACCGCGCCTTCTGGAGCGGTGGCTCGTCGAGCGGTCCGGGCGCCGCCGTCGCCGCCGGACTCGTCGGCTTCGCCATCGGCTCGGAAACTTCGGGCAGCATCCTCACGCCGTCGGCTTTCTGCGGCGTGACCGGTCTGCGCCCGACCTACGGACTCGTCAGCCGCCATGGCGCCATGGCACTCAGCTGGACGCTCGACAAGCTCGGTCCCATGTGCCGCAGCGCCGAAGACTGTGCGCTCGTGCTTCAAGCCATCGCCGGGCGCGACCCCAAGGATGCGACATCGGTCGCACGGCGCTTCCGTTGGCAGCGCCCGGAACGCCGCGCGCACAAGCTGCGCGTCCTCGTGCCCAAAGGCTGCGTCGAGAAGGTGCAGCCCGAGGTGCGGTCCGCTTTCGAAGCCAGCCTGCACGAGCTCGAAGCCTTCGCCACCATCGAACACGACGTCGAATGGCCCGACTTCCCGTGGGGCCCGAGCGTTGGCACCATCGTCGATGCCGAGGGTGCTGCCGCTTTTCTTTCCCTCATCGAATCCGGAGATCTGGCGAAGCTGCGCTGTCCTGCGGACCGCATCGGTGGCTATTCGTCCATGCTCACACCTGCAGTCGACTACGTGCAAGCGCTGCGCGTCCGGGCACCGATGAAGCGCGCGGTGAATGCGTTGTTCCAGAGATGCGACATGATCGCTTCGCCGACACGCGCCTCGGTGTCGTACCCGATCGACAAGAAGTTCCGCGATGCCTACCCCGACGTGAGCGGTGGCCCGGCGCTCATCCCGGCTGGGAACCTGTGCGGCCTGCCGGCCGTGTGCTTGCCGAACGGCTTCGGACAGCACGGGCTGCCGACGTCGCTCACGCTCATGGGCCCGGCGTTCTCGGAATCTTTGTTGCTGGAGGCTGCCTATCGCTTGCAGCTCGTGACCGAGTGGCATCGGCAACAGCCGCAGCTCGCTTGACGCGGCGACCCGTTTGCCGCTTGCACGTCGACGCAGCCCGCGACGCCGACGGCTGCACCTTGGAGGCAAGTCCGTGACCCAGAGCATCCCGCCGGTGTCTCTCGCCGACACGGGGCCATACCGCGTGCCGAAGGGCGCGCGGCTCGTGTTCCACTACGGCGTCTACACCACGGATGGTTTCATGCGCGGCGATGTGCACCTGCAGCACGGGGCCGAAACGCGGATCATCGCGAGCAACGTCGCCGCGAGCGGCGACGCCGAGCGCGTGCAATTGCTGGGCGATTGGGCGCGGATTTTCCCGAACCCCATGGCGGTGTATCGAGAACCCTGAAAGACGACGTGTTTGCCGCCTCGAGGCCTGGACCGGCCCGCCACCGGTGCGGCCGAGTGAATCAGAAGTCGTATGCCAGCATCAGGCCGACCTGCCAAGCGTCGAGCTTCAGCTTGTAACCGGTGGAACCATCGATGCAAACGAAGCGCGGAATTTCGTCGAGTTTGAATTGTTCGATATTGGAAGCACTTTCCCACTGCGGAGCCTCGGAAGCACAGAATTCGCACGAGACGATCTGATAGCTGCCGACGAGGCTGGTGCGCACCCTGCTCGTGGGGCGATGGAAGAGATCGACGCCGCCGCCCAGCACCCAACCCCATTGCATCATGTCAGCTTGATCGCGCTCCACGCCATTCTGGTCGAAGGCACGCGCCGTGGCCAGGAATAGCGCCGGCCCACCGCGCAGCATCGGGCGCAAGCGCGAGCGCATGCTCGGGCGGTAGGTGAGCTCGAAGCTGAAGCGGTGATCGATCACGTCCATGCGCTCGGTCACGGGGGGCTCGACGCCCTGGCCCACCGGCAGCTCGTCCTCGCCATGCGGTCCATCGTAGCTTCGGAACGTGTTGGCGTATTCGACCAGCAGGTCGAGATCCCGCAGCACCGGCCAGCCCCCAGCGGGCGATGAGTGCAGGCTCGTGTTCCAACCTACGGCGAACTGGAAATCGTTCGAGCGGTCGACGTTCAAAAAGATGTCCTGCGACAACGGCACAGTGCTGCTGCTGAACATCAGCTCGAGGACGAGGGCGAAGCGCGCTCCCGCGGACTGGACCTCACGCCGTTCTCCCTCCAGCCCCTGCAACGCTTGCAAATACACCGCGACAATGCTGTCGAACTCTTGTCGTTGCGCGCGCTTCTCGGGCACCGACACGTGGTCGATGATGGCACGCTGGGCGCGCTCGTGCGCTTCCAGATACTCGTGCTGCGCCAAGAGGCGCGATGCCGCTTCGGCCTCGCTGCCTTCCACCGCGGGCAAGGCCGTGCGTGCGAAGATCGCCGTGCGCATCTCCTGCAACGCCAGCTCCCACGGCCCGGGCATCGGGGTGGCGAACGTCGACCATGCCGCATCGTCTTGATTGCGTGCGGCCGGAAGCAGGAGCAAGCCAACGCCGTCTTGCACCAGCCGCTGCTGGTTGGCGAGCATTCGCGCCAAGCGCATCGGGGAGCGTTGGGGTTCCGGAAGCCCGAGCCACTCATCGAGCGTTTGGCGAGCGAGAACCGCAGGCGGCAGTCGCGGGCGCTCTCCCGGCACACGCCGCACCACGGTGAGCGTCAAGTTGTCCTGCGCGGCTGGCGCTTGCCAGTCGTCGGCTGCGAGCATGCGGCCGTCGATCCCGATCACCAAGTCGCCGCTTTGCAGACCGAGGTCCTGCATGGCCTGAGTCGGTGTCAGGACGCGCGCACCGGACACGCCGAGCTCGGCACCTTCCGCGACTGCCGCCGCGGCAAATACCTCCGGCGCCGCGGCAGTCAATCGCTGCGGCGGATTGCCGGGTTGCGCCTGCACGGCGACTGCCAGCAGCCAAGCACCGAGGGCGAATCCCCCTGCACGGAAGTTCATGCGCGCGAGCCGCGGCATTCCCACGCCGCGGTGGTGGGCGAGATCCATGGGGACAATATGCGACTCCGGCACCTTGGAGGCAAGCGCAGCTTCAGGCGCGCCGGCCGAATTGTGCGCGCACGCGATCGCGCAGGATTTCGGCACCCACGGTCCATTTGTGGGCCATGATCTGCGACTTGCTGGTGCAGATGAGCCAGCAGCGATCGCACGTCGCCGCGAACTCGCGCGCCGACTCCGCTGGGCGCGAGGACCACAATTCATCCCACGATTGCTCGCGCAGGTTGCCGATCTTGACGTCGAGGATGTGACAGAGAAAGATGTTGGCGAAAGAATCCATGTAGAAGAATCCGGAGCCGCCGTCGCAAGTAAAACGACGTTTGGCACTCTCATGATACTCGAGCAATGTCTTGTTGAACCATCCGCGGAAGTTTTCCTTCAACCCCCATTTGCGGTATTGCACCGCGATCACTCGCGACATGGCCTGACGCAAGGCGTGCGAATCGCGCGGCCGCATGCTCTCCTTGTCGTTGCCGAAGTAAATCGGCGAATCCAGCGCCACCGTGACCGAGAGCTGCAGATCACGGCTCTCGGCGAACTGGTGCACTTGCTCGAGCTCGTGCACGTTCGCGTCGAGGAGGGTGAAGCCGATGCCGAGGTCGCCGATGCCGGCAGCGCGACAAAGTTCAAGGGTCTGCACACACTTCGCGAACCCTCCCGGGATGCCGCGCACGGTGTCGTGCGTGCCATTCATCCCGTCGATGGAGACCCGCAAAGCCACATTCGGATCGGCGGCCAAGAGGGCAGGCAGCATGCGCTCGGTCTTCCCCGGCTGAAAGCCGTTGGTCGAGATCACCAGGCGCGCGCGCGGATTGCTGCGTTTGATCGCCGCCAGGATCTCGGGCAAATCGGTGCGCAGAAACGGTTCCCCGCCGCTGATGTTGATGTCGCGCAAGCTGGTTGGCAGGCGGGCGAAGACCTCGGGGGAGATCTCGCCATGCATGTCGTTGCGCCAGATGTCGCACATTTGGCAACGCGCATTGCAGTTGAGCGTCACCGAGACGATGGCGTTGTGGGGCTGCGCGGGCGCGGCCCCGGGCGGCGACGACAAGGGTTCCTCCGCATCGGAAGGGCGGCAATGGGGGGCTCGAGCCGCTGCGAGTATACCAGCGCCGCGAAGGCCTTGTCCCAGGCGGCTGGATCGGCGCGGCCAGTGTCCGCTTGCTCCTGGATCGGGAGAGGACTAGAATTCCGTCGTCGAAGGGGGAGGCGAATCGAACCCCCTCGAGGTCCAAGCCGCAAAGATCGAGCTCGAAACACGAGCCTCCCCTGACGAATCCTCTTCGAGGCGCCGCACGGGAGGAAAAGCGATGATCTCCAGTCACGTGTGCTGCAACCGGCAAACCACCAATGTCTCGTCTAGCCCGACCCGTCACTCGTCGCGCCCTCGTCGCCACCGATGGATCCGCGCCAGCATGCCGGCGATCCTCGGACTGCTCGTCTCGCTGGCGCTCGTGCCCCACTCGATCGCGATCGAAAACGTGCAGGGCGAAACTTGGACCTTGCCGACCTTGGGCTCGAATCGCGTCAGCCTGCTCTTCGATGCCGTCGTCAGCGATCGCGATTGGAGCCAGGGCATCACCTTCGACATCGCCTTGCGCGAAGGAGAAGGACAACCGCGCGCCTTGGTTCGTTACCAGACCATCTCGGCCGTGCCGAATCTGCCAGAGCCGGGGCAGCCGCTCGACTTCCGCATCGAGTTCGATGTGACGTGCAACGCCGGCGTGGTCACCGGCACACCCGTGGAGGCGTACGTGCGCTTCTGCACCAACGGCCACGGGGTCATCTGGCATCCTCTCATCGATGCTGGCCAAGAAGGCAGCACCGAGGTGACGGGAGCCTTCGGCCTCGTCGTCCTGGACGAAAACGGCACGCCCGGCCCCAACCCGACGTCTGCGACCGCGCTGAGTTGTGCTGGCGCTTCCAGCGCACCGGTGCTCTCGGATGCGACCCCAATGATCGTGCAGCCCGCGCGCCCGCGCATCACCGACAATCACCTTCCGGGGACCATCGGCGTCTATTTCGACCCGTTGGGAACCATGTGCCAGGGCACGATCAGTCCGGGCGCGATCGACACCGTGTACGTCCTGGCGAAGTTGGGCGAGTCGGACGACAGCCGTTGCGGTATCGAAGGGGCCGAGTTCCGTTTCACCGGTCTGCCGGCTTCATGGGATATCTCTCCGGTGCTGAACCACGAGATGCTCGGCATCGGCGACCCCTTCGCCGAGGGTGTCACCGTCGTCGGCACTCGCTGTCATCGGCCGTCGAATGGTGTGGTTCTGCTCTACAAGGTCCTGGTGTACGCGGGCGCCGAAGAGTCGGATGTGACGTTCGGCATCGAAAGCCGCGACCCGCCGACGAACTCCCAGTTCCCGTGCCCACTGCTCCTGTCCTGCGACGATCCCGTCTACACCCAAATCTGCGTCGAGGGTCAATCCTGCTTCGTCAATTCAACCGTAGTGCGCAAATGCCCCATCGTCACCACGGTCGAAACATCGACCTGGAGCCAAATCAAAACCCTCTTCCGCTAAACGATCCTCCTGCCGCCGTGACCCGCAAGCCCGGGGTCGCGGCGGCGGGCCGTGACCCGCGCCGAGATGGCCGCTGTGTCTTGCGTGCCGGGCCCCGCGGCGGCGGGCGTGCATCTGTGCCGGGCCCGCGGCGGCGGGCGTGAGTCGCGTCGAGGCGGCGTCACGAGCGCGTCCGCGAGGGCATGGATGCCCGAGCAGCGCTCGTGCCGAGCGACGAGCGCGCAGGAAAGCGCGCGAGGAGCGTCCGCCTCGACGCGACTCACGCCCGCCGCCGCCGCCGCCGTGGCCACAAATTCTTACTGTGAGAATCCCTCGAGCTTGTAATGGTCCTCGAGCCGCCGCAAAGCCAGCACCATCGCCGCCATCCGCATGTCGTGCGTCTTCCCGGTCGTGTACTGCGCCGAGTTGAACTCAGACGTCCGCCGCGGGCGATTGGCCGCGATGTCGAGGATGATGTTGTAATTGGACTTGATCGTGTCGGAGAGCCTCTCGTTGACCTTCGCCTCGCTCCAGTGTTCCTGGCGATTGTTCTGCAGCCATTCGTAGTAGCTCACGATCACGCCGCCGGAGTTGGCGATGATGTCGGGAATGATCTCGATGCCCCGTTCGCGCAGCGCCTCTTCGCCCTCGATCGTGCATGGCCCGTTGGCGCCCTCGGCCACCAACTTGACTTGCAGCTTGTTGGCAACCTCGGCGGTGATGATGCCACCGAGCGCGGCCGGCACGAACAGAAAGGCGTTGAGCCGCCAGAACTCGTCGAGCCCGATGCTGCGCGCCTTCGAATAACCTTCGACGCTGTGCTTGACGTTCGTCGCCGACGAGACGTGCTCCTGCAAATCTTCGGGATCGATGCCGCCGGGGTTGTGGATGGTGCCGTCGCGATCGTTGACCGCCACCAGCTTCGCCCCGCGTTGCACGGCGATGCGTGCGAAGGCCGAGCCCACGTTGCCGTAGCCCTGCACGATGAAGTCGACGTCCTTCCACGACACCTTGTCCGGCGCGATGAGCTGGTCCGGACCCGGAGACTGCCGGTGTCGCAACCATTCCTCGATGCAATAGAACAGACCGCGTCCCGTCGCCATCTCGCGCCCCTCGCTGCCCCAGATGCGCGCGTCCTTCCCGGTCACCACACCGCGCAAGGTGTGGTACTCGTTCTCCCCGTCGGAGTACTGGCGGAAGAAGTGCCCCATGATCACCGAGTTCGTGCCCACGTCCGGCGCCGGAATGTCGCGGTTGGGACCGATGAAAGGCTTGAGCTTGTACATGAATCGTGACGAAATGCGTTCGATCTCGTCGGCGGAATAGTTGCGCGGATCCATGCGAATGCCGCCCTTGCCGCCGCCGAATGGGATGGCGCTGATGGCGGTCTTCCAAGTCATCTCCGCCGCCAGCATCTTGAACAGATCCAGGCTCACCTCGTGGTGGTAACGGATGCCGCCCTTGTAGGGCCCACGGATGTTGTTGTGCTGTACGCGGTAGCAACGCAGTTGCTCGGGCTGGCGGCCGCGCACGTGATACAGCCGCCCGAACAAGCGGATGACGCCCGCGCGAATGGACGCGTCGCTGGAGGCGAAGACGCGCGGCTGGAACGAGACGTTGCCGCTCGCCAAGATCTTGTAGTACTTCGGGTCGAAATGGCTCTCGAGGAGGTCCTCGAAATCCTTGCCCTGCTGCGCATACTCTTCCGGTGTGAATTCGATCAGCCGGTTGTTGATGTCCACGGTGATCGTGAACATGATCTCGTGATGAGGCTCCGAAAGCTCCAATGCCACCCGTGGATCGAGCTTCAGCAGTTTGGTGGTCTCGAGGAAGAGACGCATGGAGCTTTCATACAACGACGGAGAAGACTTGGCTTCTCCGGAGCGGCTGACGATCGTACTCATGCGGAACGTGCCTCCCACGCGGCCCGGCTGCGGGCCGAGCGTCCGATGGCCATCGGCCTGAAAGCGATCATTCGGCGTTCATTCTAGGACGCTCTGCGTGCGGCAGGCAAGCACCGGCCTGCGCCATTGACCCTGCGGGAACCAAGCCCCTACCATCGCCCCGCGACCGCTCGTGCAGCCGCGCGGTCTGGAAGTTCCCTGCGGCCGCCACCACCGTTCGCGACGGCGCGTCGGGCGACGCTCGGGAAGCGCGACATGGCGTCGGTGAGGGGAGGACGTGATGGAGTGGGCGCGTGACACATTGGCGTCGCTCTACTATGTCGTTTGCGCGCTGCTCGTCCTCTACGGTTCCTATCGCATCGTTCTGCTCGTGCTCGCGATGCGCGCACTGCAGCACCGGCGGACGACCCCGGAACCGGTCGAATGGCCGGCGGTGAGCGTGCAGTTGCCGCTCTACAACGAACGTTTCGTCGCCCGCCGGCTGCTCGAAGCCGTGGCGAATCTCGACTACCCGCGCGATCGCCTGCAGATTCAGATTCTCGATGACTCGACCGATTGCACCACGCGGCTCACCCGGCGCGGCGCCGCGGTGCTGCGCCGACGCGGCTTCGATGTGCAGTTCCTGCACCGGGATTCCCGCCGGGGATTCAAGGCCGGAGCGCTCGCCGCCGGCTTGGAGCGTGCACGCGGCGAAGTGCTGGCGATCTTCGATGCCGACTTCGTGCCGCCGCGCGACTTCCTGCGGCGGAGCGTGCCGCATCTGCTGCAACCTGGGGTGGGGGTGGTGCAGGCGCGCTGGGGGCACTTGAATCGCGAAGCCTCGTGGCTCACACGCACGCAGTCCATCCTACTCGACGGCCACTTCATCATCGAGCAGACGGCGCGCGACGCGGCCGGTTGCTTCCTCAGCTTCAATGGCACGTGTGGCGTGCTGCGCCGCCAGGCCGTGCTCGACGCCGGCGGTTGGTCGAGCGACACCGTGACCGAAGATCTCGATCTCAGCGTGCGCATGCAGATGCGTGGTTGGCGCGTGTCCTACCTGCACGATCTCGTCGTCCCCGGCGAAGTTCCCGCCGACGCCAACAGCTTTCGCGCCCAACAGCGGCGCTGGACCAAAGGGGGCGTGCAGGTGGCGCGCAAACTCTTGCCGCGCATTCTGCGTTCGCCACTGCCGTGGCCACGCAAGGTCGAGGCCTTCTTGCACCTGACGTGCTACGGCGCCTATCCCCTGTTGTTGGGATTGGCGCTGCTGCGCACGCCGGTGCGCGTCTTCGCACCCACGCAAGCGTTCCTGGGCTTCCTGCCCGGCGAGATCGAGTTGCTCGCTCTCGGCACGCTGCCATTGATCGTGTTTTACGCCGTCGCCGCGCGCCATGCCGGACACAACGGTTCGGGGTGGCGGCTTCTCGGACATTGCCTCGGCGCCATGACGCTCGGTGCCGGGCTCGCGGTCAGCAACACACGCGCCGTGCTCGAGGGGCTCCATGGCGACGACCACACCTTCGAACGGACGCCGAAGCAGGGATGGACACGCCCGCTCTCCACGCGGTCCAACTCTTGCGGCGCCGTCCTTCCCGCGAGCTACCGGTCGCCTGGCACCACGATCGCCATCGCCGAGATCGCCATCGTCTTCTATCTCGTGCTGTGGAAGGTGTTCGGCACCGGGCTCGGCATGCTCGGCGACCTGCCGTTCTTGATCTTCTTCTGCTCGGGCTTGTTACAAATGGCGCTGCCAGCGCTGCGGCGTTGGCTCGAAGCCAGCGCGACCGCGCGCTGGGCGTCTTCCTGAGTCATGAAGCGCCTCGCGCACTTTCGCCATGCCGATCCCGGCGTCATGCGTCATCCT
Source organism: Candidatus Krumholzibacteriia bacterium (assembly GCA_035649435.1). Lineage (GTDB taxonomy): Bacteria > Krumholzibacteriota > Krumholzibacteriia > DASRJW01. The sequence goes on from DASRJO010000202.1 coordinate 11,211, forward strand.
TGGGGCTTTGGTGCATGCGGCGTCGGAGCCCTCGCGGCCTACGTCGGGATGATCCTCGCTTCGCCGTGGGACGAACACTTCGGCGCATTCCTGGCTTGCTACGCCGTCGCGTTCGCTGCCTGCTGGGGCGTTTCGCGCACGCGCGCCGGCCTCGTCGGCATCATCCTCGCCGCCGGCGTCTATCGCGCCGTGCTGTTGCCTCTGCCGCCCATGCTGTCCGACGACATCTACCGCTACGTGTGGGAAGGTCGAGTGCAATCGACGGGAGCGAACCCCTACCTGCAACCACCCGTGGACCCGGGCCTCGAAAAGTTGCGCGACACCGATTGGGAACGGGTCAATCATCCCGAGGCGACGGCGATCTATCCGCCGCTGGCGCAACTCTTCTTCCGCGGACTGGCTGCACTCGGTGGAGTGTTCGTCTTCAAAGCCGCTTTCGTCGCCATCGATCTCGTCTTGATCCTCCTGCTGGCCGCGGCAATGAAGGCGCGCCGCGTGTCAGCCTCCCGCCTGGCGCTCTATGCCTGGAACCCGCTCGTCATCGTCGAAGTGGCGGGCAGTGGTCACTTGGAGCCGCTCGCGATTCTGCCGATGGTCGCTGCGGTCCTGTGGGTCGAACGCCGACCGCTCGGTGCATGGAGCGCGCTCGCGGTGAGTGTCGCGATGAAGTACGCTGGCGTGTTGGCGGCACCATTGCTCTGGCGTGCGCGCCGGCCTCGCCTGTGGCATGTGCTCGCGTTCGTGACACTCGTCATGGTCTTCACGCTTCCCTACCTGGGCGCCGGCAAGCAGTTGTTCGCTTCGTTGGAGTTGTATGCGACAAAATGGCGCTTCAACGATCTGTTGTTCGCTCCGCTCGCGGCGCTATCTGGATCTCTCGGCGTGGCCAAAAGCATCGCCACGTTGTTTCTGCTGGCGGTGCTCGTCGCGCTGCTGCTCTTCCGAGTGGCGCTCGAGCGCTCGACGCAGCTCCTCTTCTGCAGCGCGCTCTTGCTCTCACCCACGATCCATCCGTGGTACCTGCTGTGGGCCGTGGCCTTGTTACCGCTCGCGCCCTCGCCGTTCCTCTTCGTGTGGAGCGGCAGCGTCATCCTCGCCTACCTGCATCTCTTCCCGCTCGGGAACTTCGGCCCGCTCGCACCCTCGCACTGGTTGCCGCGGGTGCTCGAGATCGCCCCCCTCCTGGTCGTGTGCATGTGGTTGCTTCGCAACGGGAACCGGCCATTTCGACGCGGCCGGGCCTGACTCGACCCGACTACCGGCTCCGGACTATCTTGGAGACGAAGGAGCCGTGCGGCATGATCGCCAACCCACGCATCGTTCTGGTGATTCCGGCCCTCGACGAGGAAGAGGCGCTGCCCCTCGTTCTCGCCGATCTCGTACGCGCGCAGCGTTCCACCTCGACGCCGCTGTTCGACGAGCTCCTCGTCGTCGACAATGGCTCCCGCGATGGCACGGCAGCGATCGCCCGACGCGCCGGCGCCACGGTTCTCCACGAACCCCGCCGCGGTTACGGCGCCGCTTGCCTGCGCGCGCTCGCCTATCTGCACGAGCGTGCCCCCGAGATCGTCGTGTTCATGGACGCCGATCGCAGCGACGACACCCAGGACTTGCCGGCGCTCCTGCGACCCCTCCTGGACGGGACGCACGATCTGGTGATCGGCGCACGGGCTCACGGCCGCAGCGAACGTGGCGCGCTCCTGCCGCAGGCACGCTTCGGCAACTGGCTGGCGACTCGCCTCATCCATGCCCGCTTTGGCTTCCGTTACACCGACCTCGGCCCATTCCGTGCCGTCCGCCACCGCACTCTCGAGGCCATGCATCTCGAGGATCACGATTTCGGCTGGACCGTCGAGATGCAGATCCGCGCCTTGCAGATGGGAGCACGCGTGATCGAGGTCCCCGTGCGCTACCGGCGACGAATCGGCCGGTCGAAGATCAGCGGCACGATCTCGGGCTCGATCCGCGCCGGAACGAAGATCCTGGCCACGCTCTGGCGGCTGCGCGGACGCGAGGCGGCGGGCATGATCGCGCTCGTGGCACTCGGTCTCGGCTCCCAAGCGGCACCAGCGAACTTGGTACCCGCGAACTCGGCACCAGCAAACTCGGCACCAGCAAACTCGGCACCCGCGAACTCGCCAACCGCGACCGTGGCGCCAACCCCGGCGTTCGATCACGCCGAGTGGGATCGAATTTTGCGGGACCATGTCGATTCGCAAGGCCGCGTCGCCTATCGCGACCTGCAGCAACGAGAGGAAGCCGTGGAGCGATCGGCGGGTGATGCGCGGCCCGCTTCGCTGCGCGGTTACCTCCAACGATTGGCTGGCGCGGAGCCGGACGCATGGACCCGCGACGAGCAGCTCGCCTTCTGGATCAACGCCTACAACGCGGGCATGGTCTCGGCCATTCTCTCTGGCGAAACGCCGGAGCCTGTTCTCGCCCGCGGCAAGTTGTTCAAGTTCTGGAAGTTCGAGGTCGCAGACAAGCAACGAACCCTGGACGAAATCGAGCACGAGATCCTGCGCGGGCGTTTCCACGAGCCGCGCATCCATTTCGCCCTGGTTTGTGCATCGACCAGCTGCCCGAAGCTGCGTCGCGAGTCCTATCGTGCCCCGATCTTGGCCGCACAGCTCGACGCGCAGGCGCGCGAGTTCATTAATGACCCGCAGCGGAACGTGTTTCTGCCGGCCGAAAACAAGATGCGCCTGTCCAAGATTTTCGACTGGTTCGGCGAGGATTTCACCACCGGCGGCTCGTTGCGCGCCTATTTGGCTTCCTACGCGGTGGAGCCGCGGATTCAGGCGTGGTTGCGCTCCGACGTGCCGATCGAAATCACACATCTCGAGTACGATTGGACGCTCAACGCCCAGCCGCACCAACGCCCGGCGCCGACGGAGCCGTGAGCAGCCGTGCGTCCGTCGCCCGCTTGCTGGCGCCAACGCCGCCGTTATATAGTGTGGTCGTCTTCGCGGCGCTGTCGCGGTCATCGGCTTTCCTGCAGACGCCGCTCAACCCATGAACCGCAAGCGAGAAACGCCCCGCGTCCATGAGAAAAACGTCGACTGCCCTTTCCGACTCCACTGCCGGCGCGGCCCCGCGTGCGCCTTCGGTCCTCGATCACTCCGATGACTTCGTGCCACGGCACATCGGGCCGCGTGAGACGGAGATCGCCGCCATGCTCGCCGCGCTCGGGTGCGCTTCGCTCGACGATCTGATGGCGGAAACCATCCCCGATTCGATCCGCCTGCGTGAAGCGCTGGCGCTCGAGCCCGCCTGTGGCGAGCAAGCGATGACTCGGGATCTGCGCGACCTCGCCTCCCGCAATCAGGTCTTCGTCTCCTGCTTGGGGATGGGATACTCGGGAACGATCACGCCGCCCGTCATCCTGCGCAACGTGCTGGAGAACCCCGGCTGGTACACGCAATACACGCCTTACCAGGCGGAGATCTCCCAGGGGCGTCTCGAGGCGCAGCTCAACTTCCAAACCATGGTGGCAGACCTCGTCGGCCTGCCGTTGGCCAATGCTTCACTCCTCGATGAAGCCACAGCGGCCGCGGAAGCGATGGCCATGTGCCACGCCACAGGCGGCGGCAGCAAAGGAACTCGGCGTCGCTTCTTCGTCGCCCAGGACTGTCATCCGCAGACGATTGCCGTCGTGCGTTCGCGTGCCGAGGCACTCGGCATCGACATCGTCGTCGGCAGCTTGGACGACGTAGGCCGTGACGCGGCCGAGCTCTCCGGCGCGCTCATGCAATATCCAAATACTCAGGGCCTCGTCGTCGATCACTCCCACTCCATCGCCGAGTTGCACGCGAAGGGTGCGCTCGCGGTCGTCGCCACCGACCTCCTCGCCCTGGTCCTGCTGCGCCCGCCCGGCGAACTCGGCGCCGACATCGCCGTCGGATCGTCGCAGCGCTTCGGGATGCCGCTCGGCGCCGGCGGCCCGCATGCCGCCTTCATCGCCACGCACGAGAAGTACGTGCGCCGCATGCCCGGCCGCATCATCGGCGTGTCACGCGACGCTCACGGGAAACTCGGCTACCGCTTGACCTTGCAAACACGCGAACAGCACATTCGGCGCGAAACGGCGACCAGCAACATCTGCACCGCGCAGGCTTTGCCCGCCATCGTCGCCAGCATGTATGCGGTGTATCACGGGCCCGAAGGCCTGCGGCGCATCGCCCTGCGCGTGCACGCCTGGGCTCGGCTGCTCGCGGCAGGTCTCGCACGCCTCGGCCACACGGTGGACGAGCCGTTCTTCGATACCTTGCACGTACATCTCGGCAGCGGCAGCGCGCGCAAAGTGCTCGCGGAAGCCGTCTCCCGCCGCATCAACCTGCGTTCGTTCGACTACGGTTCCGTCGGCATCGCTCTCGACGAAACCACCACGCGCGAGGTCGTGCATGGCATCCTCGCCGCCTTCGCCGCCGCGGCCGGCGCGAGCACGACGCGCATCGACCTGGATTCATTGCCGGTGCCTGCCGGCGTCGACGCCGCGTTCCAGCGCCAGAGCGCATTCCTCGGCCATCCGGTGTTCCAGCGCTACCACAGCGAGACCGAGATGTTGCGCTACCTGACGCGCCTGCAGTCGCGCGACCTGTCGCTCAACACGTCGATGATTCCGCTCGGTTCTTGCACCATGAAGCTGAATGGCACCACGGAGATGCAACCGATGACATGGCCGGAGTTCGCCGACGTGCATCCGTTCGCGCCCCCCGAGCAGACTCTGGGTTACACCGAGCTTTTCCGCCGGCTCGAACGCCAGCTCGGCAGCATCACGGGCTTCCCGGCGGTGTCGCTGCAACCCAATGCAGGCTCCCAAGGCGAGTTCTGCGGCCTTCTCGTCATTCGCGCCTACCACCGCTCGCGCGGCGAGGCGCAACGCGACATTTGTCTCATCCCGGTGTCGGCGCACGGCACCAACCCTGCGAGCGCCACCATCGCCGGCTTCCGCGTGGTGAACGTGGCCTGCGATGCGCAGGGCAACATCGATCTCGCCGATCTGCGCGCCAAGATCGCCGTGCACCGCGACGCGCTGGGCGCCATCATGGTCACCTATCCATCGACGCACGGCGTCTTCGAAGCGGAGATCCGCAGCGTCTGCGATCTCGTGCACGCTGCCGGCGGTCAGGTCTACATGGACGGCGCCAACATGAATGCTCAGGTGTGTCTGGTGCGTCCAGCGGAGATCGGTGCCGACGTCTGCCATCTCAACCTGCACAAGACGTTCTGCATTCCGCACGGCGGCGGCGGCCCTGGCATGGGGCCGATCGGCGTGGCGGAGCATTTGGCGCCGTTCCTGCCCGGACACCCGGTGCTCCAGCCCGAGAGCGCGGGCTCGCGCGCCATCGGCGCCATCGCGGCCGCGCCGTACGGCAGCCCCGCGATTCTCACGATCTCCTACGCCTACATCGCCATGATGGGGGCAGCAGGCCTCGCACGTGCCACGCAGGTGGCGATTCTCAACGCCAATTACATGGCGCAACGCCTCGCCGGCGCGTACGACTTGCTCTTCGCCGGCAAGAACGGCAGAGTCGCTCACGAGTTCATCCTCGATTTGCGTCCGTTCGACAAGAGCGCCGGCATCAAGAGCGACGATGTCGCCAAACGACTCATGGATTACGGCTTCCACGCGCCCACGATGAGCTTCCCCGTGCCGGGCACGCTCATGATCGAGCCCACGGAGAGCGAATCGAAGGCCGAGCTCGACCGTTTCTGCGACGCCATGCTTTCGATCCGTGCCGAAATCACTGCCATCGAGAGCGGCGCCATGGACCGGGTCGACAACCCACTCAAGAACGCGCCGCACACCGTGGCCGAGATCCTGCGTGACGATTGGCCACATCCGTATACGCGCCTGCAGGCGGCGTACCCGGCCGCATGGCTCGCCGAGTTCAAGTTCTGGCCGCATGTCGGTCGCATCGACAACTCCTACGGCGACCGCAATCTCTTCTGCACCTGTCCACCGGTCGAGGACGCGGCGGATTGATTCGACCTCGACGTCGGGTTGAACCAAGCTCGATGTCGGTTGATCTGACCTCGACGTCGGAACGATCCCAACCCGATGCCGGTCGACGGTGCGCTGCGGCCTTCCACCCGGGGGTCGGGCGTTCGGTTGCGCTGGCCTCTGGCTGTGCCCCGTCGCAGTGGTGCTCGTTTGACCTCCGCCCCGCACCTTCTTATCTTTGTCCCGGCTCGATGCGCGCAGGACTCGACAGCCCGGCGGCTTTCGAGCCCTTCCACGCACGTCGAGGAGTCGGCCATCGCATGAAGCTGTGGAAACTCGGCTGGCTCGCCACCGCGCTCCTCGTGGGTTGCGGCGACAACGAACTCGGGGTGCAGAAGCTACGGCCGAATCAGCCGCCGGAAACCCTGCTTTCCAGTGGACCGCCGGACTCCACGGACGCCGCCCACTATCGGGTCCAGCTCTACTGGTCTGGATCGGATCGCGACGGCACCATCGATCATTTCGACTTCATCCTCATCGATCATCCGCCGGCCCGTTCGCACCTCGACCCGGGGGACGATGCGACGCGCGTCATCGTCGAGGTCCCGGCTCCGGACGATCCGCGTTGGACCGGAACCACGTCGTCGGATACCACCCTCATCACGCTCGCGGACACCCTGCGCCGTGATCCACGCCCGGGTCCGGGTGAAGACGGCTCAGCCGTGCGCGACACACCATTCGAGCGCTGGCACACGTTCTTCGTGCGCGCCGTGGACAACGAGGGCATCTTCGATTCCACGCCCGACTATCGCTCTTTCAACTCCACGAACATCGCGCCCACGGTCGCGCTGTTGCCACCGGTCCGAGCCGGGCACTCCGCGGAGTTCGAAGGCCCGCCCGTCATCGTCTTCAACTGGGAAGGCGAAGACCCCGTGGATGCGACCAGTACGATCGACCCCGTGGCCTCGCGCTTTGTGATCATCGGCACCACGGTTGTGATCGGGGGCACCGGGGACAAATACGTCAACTTTCCCGACTCGTTGTACGTCTTGCCGCAGCGCTATGAGTGGAGTCCATGGAAGGCCTGGGGCGCCCTCGACAGATCCGGCACGCGCGGAGTCGTCTCGGGCCTCGCGCGCATCGGCGATTACCCCGGAGCCGGCTACTACCTGTTCGCGGTGCAGGCGATGGACGAGGCCGGTGCCATCACGCCGGTGTTCGACTATCAGACCGCGGGCAAGAACAATGTTTGCCGCTTGCGCGTCAAGGGCAACATCGGTCCCGTGCTCACGGTACGCGAGGAATTTCTCGGGACGCAGACATTCGTCGGCGGCTCCCGCCCGATTCGTCTCGACATCGCGGCCGGGCAGCCGATCAACTTCCGTTGGAGCGCCGATGCTTCGGCCTATGGCGGCGAGATCGTCGGCTACCGCTACGGCTGGGACATCCGCAACCACGACGAGGACCAGGAGTGGTCGAGCTGGAGCGTCAGCAATACTTCGGCACCGGTTCGCTCTTTCAGCACCGGGTCGCATCGCTTCAATCTGCAAGTACGCGACAATGCCGAGTCGATCACCGAGGCGATCTACGAGCTCACCGTGCATACGGTGACATTGTCTCGCTCTCTCTTGTGGGTGGACGACACCGACTTCCAAACCGACATCGACCAGGAGTCGCAGGAGGAAGCGCGCTGGCTACAAGTCCTGAGCGAGGTCGCGGCCGCGGGGGGATTCGAGTTCCAACCCAGCCAGGACGTTTACGACGTGCAGGCCAATCGCTTCGAGCCGCCATCCATCCAGAAGGTGTTCGACTACCGCGCCATCGTGTGGAGCAATCGCAGTGGTCGCAACGGCGGCTCGGCCTTGCGTCGTGCCGCGCAGTTCTACGACCCGATCCCATCACGCAACCAGAATGCGGCGAGGGGATTCAACTACATCAACATTTACTTGGCGAATGGCGGCAGCCTGTGGATCAACGGCTTCCGTCCGGCGAAGCAACTGTGGCCCGACGAGCGCCTCATGGGCGAGGAAGCAAATCCGGTCAACGTCACCAACTGGGACGACCCCATCGAGCCGCACCCCCCCGGGATCGATTCCGTCGGCACGGCCAGCCTGCTCTACAAGATGGGGATCGAAATGTTCGACGTCGGCTCGGCGATCGAGAGCCCGCGCTGGCACCGGGATCACTTCTGTCGTGCCCTCGAGCGCTACGAAAGTGCCGGGATCGATTCGCAGGTCACCACTTCGAGCACCGATGGCGCACATGCGCACGACTTGGCGATCGCCAGGGCCGACGTCGAAGCTTTCGTTCCGGTCGAGCGCACTTACATGACGAGATCCGAGCTCGATCATCGCCATGCGGTCACGCTGGCCGCTTCCGACTTCGTGGCGTTGCGGAATGGCGAGACCATCGAGGTCGGAACTTCGGAGAGCGCATCGCCGTCACCGCATTCCCACACGTACACCCTGGTGGATCGTGTCGGCCATTGGGGTGCGCCGAGACTGCAAGTCTCGGGGGCCTGGCCGCAGGCGGGGACCGGTGGGCGCACGAACGTCGAGATCTACAACATGCCGAATGGTCTGGCGAGCGAGAGTCCACCGCTGGTGTCGTCCCCTGGCATCTCGGTGTCGCTCTACGGCTACGTAAGCGGGTTTCCCGAGAACCCGGCACAAGGCTTCTTCTACCCCCAGACTGCCGACAACCAGCCGGTCTTCGTCATGGCGAAGGGTCATCCCACTGCGTCGCATTTCTCGCGCGCCTTCTGCGGCTTCGAGGTCTACCTGCTCGACCCGCTGTCGCACAAAGCCTTGGCCGAGTACGTTCTCCTGCGGCATTTCCAGCTCGGCGCCACTCCCCCCTGAGTTCCCCGTGCCCCCTCCGTTCCCTGCAGGGCCGGAGCCGACCCGTTCCAGCTACCGATGATTTTGGCGTTGACTTTGCATTATAAAGTACTCTTAAATAGCTGGGACGGACCCGGCCCGTACGCGGGAAGGAGTGGATTCCATGCACCGATGCATCTGGATCGCCATAGCTCTCGGCGCATCCATGGCCAGCTGTCGTACACCGATGGAACCCAGTGACCCTGTGGTGGAATCGGCGGCTCTTGGCCAGACTAGCCAGCTGCGCCAGCTGCTCGCTTCGGGGTCGCCGGCGAACGCGCACGATCGCAACGGCTTCACTGCGCTCGTGCACGCTGCCCGCAACGGTCATGTCCCAGCCATCCAAGCCTTGGTCGCTTCCGGCGCAGATCCCAACCTGGCGGCAGGACGCAATGGCTGGACCCCGCTACTGCACGCGATCCACAAGCACCAGATCGAATCGGTCACGTCACTCCTGGCGCTCGGGGCCGATGTCGACGCCAGCGGCCGCTCCGGAATCACACCGGTCACGATGGCCGCGGGCTATGGACAGGCCGACATCGTGCGCCTCCTGCTATCACATGGCGCCGGCGTCGGAAGCTCCAGCCGGGGTGAGCCACTCCGCGCCGCGGTCACCGGCGTTCTCGATCTCGATTGCATCACACTCGGCGGCTGCCAGACGGAAACCGTGCGGCGGCTGCTGCAGCACGAACCACGTCTGCACGAGGTCGCCAATACGCTGGGACCGATCAAAAAGCTCTACGTGCGCGTGAGATGCAAGGACATGGCGAATCTGCTCTGGCCTCCCGCCGAAGACCTGAACAAATAGCGAGTCCCTTTCGCAGCGATCCGAGGGATCCCGGTCTGGACACCGGCGCAAACTCCTGCGTCGGGAGGCCGCCTTCGGCTTGCGGCAGGCGTCCCGGACGCGTAGCCTCAGGTAGTCTTGGCGCCCCGTTGCCCACCCGAAGCCATTCCGGTGGTCCACTCGAGCGAAGGAAGCCAATGAGCACCACACACGCGGTCTCGTCTCACACGGACAACCCCCACCTCCTGGCCTGGATCGGTGAGATGACGCGGATGCTCCGACCCGACACCGTCCATTGGTGCGATGGCTCGAGCCGCGAGTATCAGGACATGATGCACCTCTTGGTCGACACCGGCACCGCCATGTGGCTCGCGCCCGACAAGCGCGCCAACAGCATCCTGGTGCGGTCCGATCCCGCCGACGTCGCGCGTGTCGAGGATCGCACGTTCATCTGCTCGGCGAGCAAGGACGACGCCGGTCCGACCAACAACTGGGCGGATCCCCAGGAGATGAAAGCGAAGTTGAGCAAGTTGTACGACGGCGCCATGCGCGGCCGCACGATGTACGTCATTCCCTACTCGATGGGTCCCGTGGGTTCCCCGATCGCCAAGATCGGAGTCATGGTCAGCGACTCGGCCTACGTCGTCGCCAACATGCACATCATGACGCGGGTGGGGTCGCGCGTTCTCGAGGTCCTCGGCACGAGCGGTGACTTCGTGCGCGGCATCCATACCCTCGGCTACCCGCTCGACGATCCGAAGAAGGCCGATCTTCCTTGGCCGAACGACACGCAGAACAAATACATCTCGCACTTTCCGGAAACGCGCGAGATCTGGTCGTACGGCTCGGGGTACGGCGGCAATGCTCTGCTCGGCAAAAAATGTCATGCCTTGCGCATCGCCTCGGTACAGGCGCACGACGAAGGCTGGCTCGCCGAGCACATGCTCATCCTCAAGCTCACCGATCCCGCGGGACAGGTGAAGTACATCGCCGCCGCGTTCCCGTCGGCGTGCGGCAAGACCAACCTGGCGATGATGAACCCCACACTTCCGGGCTGGAAGGTGGAGGCCATCGGTGACGACATCGCATGGATGAAGTTCGGCAAGGACGGTCGTCTGCACGCCATCAACCCCGAGGCCGGATTCTTCGGTGTGGCCCCGGGAACGTCGCGCAAGAGCAATCCGAATGCGCTCGACACCCTCTACGCCAACAGCATCTTCACCAATTGCGCGCTCACGCCCGACGGCGACGTGTACTGGGAAGAAATGCTCGAGTCCGAACCGCCTGCCGTCGTCGACTGGCTGCGCCGGCCCTGGCGCGCCGGCTGCGGTCGCCCGGCGGCGCACCCCAACGCGCGCTTCACCACGCCCGCGCATCAGTGTCCGGTGATCGCGCCGGAATGGGAAGACCCCAAGGGTGTCCCGATCAGCGCCATCCTCTTCGGCGGCCGCCGCGCCACCACCGTGCCCCTCGTCACCGAGGCGCGCAGCTGGCGTCACGGAACGTTCCTCGGCGCGATCATGGGCTCCGAGAAAACCGCCGCCGCCGCCGGCAAGGTGGGCGAGCTTCGGCGCGACCCGATGGCCATGCTGCCGTTCTGCGGCTACCACATGGGTGATTACTTCGCCCATTGGTTGCGCATCGGTGCCGAAGGCGGCGACAAGATGCCGCGCCTCTACTATGTGAATTGGTTCCGCAAAGGGGCCGGTGGTCGCCATCTCTGGCCCGGTTACGGCGAGAACAGCCGCGTGCTGAAGTGGGTGTTCGAGCGGTGCAACGACCGCGCTGGAGCCGTGGAAACACCCATCGGCCGATTGCCGGCCGCGGACGGCCTCGATCTGTCTGGCCTCGACATCCCCAAGGCGGACCTGCAAGAGCTGCTGCGCGTCGACATCGCTGGCTGGAAGAACGAAATTCCCTCGATCCGCCAGCATTTCGACCGGTTCGGACCAAGGCTCCCGCAGGGTTTGCGTGACGAGCTGTCGACGTTGGAATCGCTCCTCGACGGCGCTTGAACGCGCGGTGACCGAGCCCGGTCCTCGAGAATCCCCTGTCCACAACGCGGAGAGCGCTGCGCTCTCTGCAATCGCTTTCCCGTGACGCTCGCGGCCGCGTTGAATCGACTCATGCGCGTCGTTGACCGTGCCCCGCGGATCGAGGACATTGCTCCTCTGGTCAATGGGTGGAAGGAGGCAGGATATGCGGTTGGGGGCGCGGCTTCGGAATCGCTGGTGTGCGTTCGCGATCATCTCCTCGTTGGTTGGATGCGGCGATGACGGCCCTGGAACCCCCGGGACCCCGACCAGCGCCCAGGATCAGATTCAGACCAGCATCGGACAGCTCGCCGAGTTCCGCGCTGGCGCCGGGCGCGAGCCCGCAGCACAGCTCGTCGGCTCGCGCGCGTTGGCGGACATCCTGGGAGGGCTGTCACTGCCGACTGCGACGTACGCCTTGCCGCAGCCTCCCGGTGCCAGCCGAGCCGTGCGTGAACTGCTGCGCAAGCTCGAGGGCCCGCAGCGAAGGATCGTGCAGACCGAATTCGGCACCTATGATCGGGATCTGGCCAACACCACGGGAACCTTCCCCGGCTGGACGCTCGCCGATCCCGGCAATCCGTTCGACGGCTTCGTCTTCCGCTTCGGTCTGGACGACGACATCACGGTCAACGACCCAATCGGTGTTCCGGTGCCCGTGCGCGGCGAGTTCCGCTTCCTGCACCTCGAAATCGATGACCGCGGCACCCCCGATCCGGCTGATGATTTGCCAGCAAGCGTCGTCCTCGAGATCGCGGCGACGGCGGATGAAAACGGGTCGGTGCCGGTTCTGGTGCGGCTGGACCTTGCGGCGACATTCGACACTGCCGGCGAGCTGGTGTCGTTTCAGCTCGGTAATCCTGCAGCCAACGATCCCAGCGACGCGGGCGCGGCCTACCTCGGATCCATTCTCCTCGCGGTCAGCGTCGAGGCAGCGGCCGGCAGCGCCAATCTACTGGTGCAGCTCTACGACAGCGTCGAGGACTTCGTCGTCCGTTTCGAGCTCGCGATGGTGGCCGATCTGGAATCGGGGCTCACGCAGTCGGCGAGCGTCGGGCTCGGGTTCGGCAGCACGCGCAGTCCCACATCGCCGCCGTGGGAGATCAGCCTGAGCGCGGACAACTTCCGCTACATCGAAGGCATCGAGATCGCCGACATCACGGGTTCCATTCGCCACAACAATAGCGTCCTCGCCACGCTCGCCGGCGACACGACCGAGATCCCTATCGACACCGATGGCGACGAGGTCTTCGACAGCTCGTGTGCGAACGTGAACGTCACCTTCGCCGACGCGCCGACCGAACCGCAGAACCTGTGCCTGGCATTGCCGGCGCTCGTAGACCTTCTCGACAATCAAGGCTCCATGCCGAAAATCGGCGCCTCCCATTCGTGGCTCCGGCGATAGATCGCGCCAGAGAAAGGAACCCCATGCCTCGACTCCCTGTCATCGTTCTCACCGGCGCACTCTTCGCTTTGACCGGTTGCCAGAAAGCGGCGGAGCAGCAGGCAGACCAGCAGCCGCAAGCCTCCGCGTCGTCACAAGAAAAGTCTGCTGTGTCCGAGCCGGCGCACGATCATGCGACAGCGCACGATCATGCAACAGCGCCGGATCATGCGTCGGCGCCCGGCTCACCCAGCACCGAAGATGCGGCGTTGCACAAGGCCGATCCCAAGGGCAATTACGGCGCGGGCGTCGTCCTGCAGAAGTCGACCGCCATCGGCGCCATCTTGGCGCAACCGGCAGACTAC
>DASRJO010000203.1:0-8886 GCA_035649435.1 Candidatus Krumholzibacteriia bacterium
CGAGCTCGAAACGCACAGGAGCGCCGAACAGCAGCGCTCCAGGACGTGGCGACCCGAATCCGATTTCGGCTGGTTCTTGCACGGCGAGGAAAACGTTGCGGGGCGTCCTGGCGCAAGTGCAGCGCGGACAGCTCGTCATGCGTCGTCGATGTCTCTACTGAGGGGGCGCCAGATACGGGAACGTGTTGAGGAATGGCACGTCGTTAGCGGTCGGGAACGGCGCGTCGTTGGCGAGAATGCGCGCGTCGTTCACCATGGTGACGACGTCATCGTTCAAATCGCGCCCGTTCGGGAACACGCAAGGGCGCTCGGTGTCGAAGATCACGACATCGGGCGGCACGCCGAGCTGCTGCATGTGATCGCGCGGATGCATCGTGTTGAGCGCCAGGTTCTCGGGCATCTGGCTGCGCAACGAGCGCCCAGCCAGGTCCGCCACAGGTCCGTGAATCTCGGGCACTTTCGACGTCGCCCACACCAAGAGAGTGGATTGGGTGCCGAGCACCGCCGCGAGCGGCAGCTCGACGACGACCGCGGCGACGTTGCGTCCGATCCGCGGTCCGCGGATGAACGGGTCGTCGCGCAGGCCGGAGAAGAAGCGCGCCTCTTTGTCGGCGTTGCCGCGCAGGCCGCGAGTCTGCAACCGGGGCCCCTTCTGCTTGTCGAAGGTGATCTCGAAGACGATGTCCTCTTCGATGTGCTCCGGGGTGACGATCGTGCCGCCATAGACCGCGAGATCTCCGGGGTCGTCGAAGTGCACGGCGCTGTCGTTGTCGATGGCGAAGCGCAGGGTGAGATCGGCGGGGAATGCGTACTCCGTCGCGCCGATCGGGATGGTCGGATTGGTGCAGAGCGACAGCACCAGCCGGTCGCCGCGCGTGAAGACGTGCAGATCGGTGATGCGCGCCTCGTGGCGCATCAGCGCCTTGAGCTCGTTGGTGTCGTCGTGATCCGACGCGTGGCTCGGCGCCACGAATGCCAGGCCGGCGAGCGCGGCCCATCGCGCAATCTTGGTTCGGTGGCGCATCACAGCCCTCCCCGGATGGCCGGCACGATTGTCGAGGCTGGATCGAGCATACCCCTCGCGTGGTCCGGACGTCCAGAAGGAGGCACCGTGCATGCGGCGGGCCTCAGCGATTGCGGGCGGTTTCGCGTCGCGTGGCGAACAGCGACACCACGACGCCCAGCAGCAGGATCCCCAGGATGACCGGCAGGGAGACCACGACAGGAATTGGGTGATGGTGCGCCAGCAACATCTTCACGCCGATGAAGACGAGGACGAAGGCGAGGCTGGTCTTGAGGTAGCGGAATTTTTCCATCGCCCCGGCCATGAGGAAGTACATCGAGCGCAGGCCCAAAATGGCGAAGATGTTGGATGTGAAGACGATGAACGGATCCTGTGTGATGGCGAAGATGGCGGGGATGGAATCGACCGCGAACAGGACGTCGCTGCTCTCGACGAGGACCAGCACGAGGAACAACGGCGTGATCGCACGCTTGCCGTCGATGCGGCAGAAGAAACTCTCACCGTGGATTTTCGTCGACACGGGGAAGATGCGCCGGGTGAGGCGGAAGAGCAAGTTCTTCTCCGGCTCGAAGTTTTCCTGCCGGGTGAAGAGCATCTTGAGCGCCGTGATCACGAGGAACGCGCCGAAGATGTAGACGATCCATTCGAAGCGCCGGATGAGCGCGATGCCGGCGGCGATCATGGCGCCGCGCATGACGATGGCGCCGATGATGCCCCAAAAGAGCACACGATGCTGGTACAAGGTGGGGATCTTGAAGTGATCGAAGATGAGCGCGATGACGAACACATTGTCGAGACTGAGTGACTCTTCGACGATGTAACCGGTGAGGAACTGCAGCGCCGCGCGCTGGCCCGTCGGTTCCTGGCCCGGTTGCAGCCCCATACCGAGCCAATGGTGCTCGTACATGAAGTAGACGAGGACGTTGAACAGCAACGCCAGGGTGATCCAGACCGAGGTCCACGCCAGGGCCTCGCGCACGGGGACGATGCGCGCGTGACGGTGGAAGACGCCGAGGTCGAGCGCCAGCACTGAGAGCACGAAGATGAGAAAGAGGATCAGAAACCAGTCCATCGCTCTCCCGCCCTAACGCAAGCTGCTGGCGTCGTGCAAGGCATTGCCCTTGGCATCGTGCACTGCGTACTGGAAGCCGGGGCGAACGCTGCAAGCGCCGATGTCGCCGTGTTTGTCGATGGCGAGGAACCCAACCTGCAGACTGCCGTCGTCGGGTGTGCGAGTGACGAGGCGCGCCACCGCTTCGCGACAGGCTTCGGCCGGGGTGAGTCCGCCTCGCATGAGCTCGACGATGAGGAAGCTCCCCAGGATCCGGATCACGGCTTCGCCGAGACCGGTGGCGCATGCGGCGCCGACTTCGTTGTCGACGTAGAGCCCGGCCCCGATGAGCGGGGAGTCGCCGACGCGGCCATGCATCTTGAAGGCCAAGCCGCTGGTCGTGCAAGCGCCGCCGAGCCGACCTTCGGCATCCACGGCCACCATGCCGATGGTGTCGTGCGAGGGCGGTGAGGTGACCCCGTGTTGTTTCCGCCACTCTTCCCATGCGGCCTTGGCCCGCGGCGTCAACAGATCCTCCGCAGCGAAGCCTTGTTCGCGCGCGAAGCGCAACGCCCCCTCGCCGACGAGCATGACGTGCGGCGTGCGTTCCATGACCAGACGCGCGACCGATGTCGGATGCTTGATCTGCTCGAGGCAGGCGACGGAACCGCATTCGCCGCGCTCGTTCATGATGCAGGCATCCAAGGTCACGTGGCCGTCGCGATCGGGCAGGCCGCCGAGGCCGACGCTGTCGACGTTGGGGTCGGCCTCGGAGACGCGCACGCCGGCCTCGACGGCATCGAGTGCACGGCCTTGTTGCGCCAAGATCGCCCATGCCGCTTCGTTCGCGGCGAGACCGTGCGACCAGGTCGAAACGACGAGCGGGCGGCGCGGCGCACCCCGTGCTGGCGGCGATTGCGCTTGTGCCGCGACGCGTGGCGCGAGCGCCAAGGTCGGCAAACCGAGTGCCCAGAGCTCGAGGAATTGTCGACGATTGGTTCCGGATCCTGGAGCTCGGCGCGACACGTTTCGATTCACTCCAGTCGTCGAGGTGCCGATCCCCGTGGCGATCGGGCCCTGGCGCGGGCGCAGTGTACCAAGGTCACCCGCCGTGAAACCAGAGAAACTGGCAGCGTGCAGGTCGCCAGACGATCCGATATACTGCCGCGTCGCGGCGACAGGAGCGGGCGGGAGATCTCGAGATGACGGGCCAACCGCTGTGTCGGATCCTCGCGAGTCTGCTCTGCGGTGCGATCGGCTTCGGCGCGCTGGGTGCCGAAGCGCAACAGCTCGTCCCCCAGACGCGCGCCGATTACCTTCTCATCGATCTGCACAGCATCCGTGATGACGTGAGCCTGCGGGCGCAGCTCGCGCCGGACCCCCCGTATCTCTACAAAGGCTGGACTCAGGCGCAGAAAGTGGATCTCATCGAGGCGGACGGCCTCGTGACACTGCGCATTTGGGACAGATCGCTCGTCGAGGCC
The DNA here is from genome assembly GCA_035649435.1 of Candidatus Krumholzibacteriia bacterium. GTDB lineage: Bacteria > Krumholzibacteriota > Krumholzibacteriia > DASRJW01. Next base: position 3,560 of record DASRJO010000203.1, read on the forward strand.
GCACGCGTCGAGTCCGAGCAGTGGGAGATGGAGCTGGGCACTGCAACCCCCACGAGCATGATGGTGCAGAGCCAAGGTGGGCGAGGCACGTACGATCTGGGCGGGGTGCCACTGCAGAGCTTGAATGTCTACGCGCAAGCGACAGAGCTGCGTTTCACCTTTCCAAGACCCGCCGCGCAACGGCTCGAGCTCATGGGAGTGCACATGTCCGAGGGCGGGCTGGAAATCGACGACTTCTTGAACGCACGCCCTGAGCTCGTGGTATTGCAATTGTCCGGAACGCGCACGAGTCTCGATTTGGGCGGGACATCCTTTCCCGGTGAAACACGACTCATCCTGCGCGGGGAGGCGAAATCGCTCGCCCTCGTGCTGCGTCGCGACATCGGCGTGCAGGTGCGCGCTCCGGAAGCGGCGCGGGGTGCATTCTCGGCGCCGCACATGACGGCAACGGCGTCGGGTTGGGAAAGCCAGGGTTTCGACGCCGCGCCGTGCCGGTTGATTCTCGTCTTCGAAACGATGATCCCCAACACTCGCGTCACTTGGGAAGAAGGTGGCCCAGTGGCGTCACCGCAGCCTCCCGTGGCTTCACGCCCGAGTGCGCTGCCGGTCACGCCGCCAGGTGCGAGCAGCGTCGTCGATGCGGAATTGGAGGCGCTCGTTGCGGCGTTCGTGGCGCTGGTGGCGCGCCAGGAGTATGCGGCAGGAGCCGCGAAGCTGCGCGAGCTGAAGGATCTGGCACCAGGTGATGGCCGGTTGCTGTTCCTCGAGTCGTGGCTGCGCGCACACCCGAGCCCGCAGTTCGTGCCGGTCGTCGGCGAGGCGGAGAAACACTTTCGTGAAGGACTGGATCTCTACGTCGCAGGCGCCAAGCCAGCGGCGCTGGCTCAGTTTCGTGCCGCTGCGGCGCTCGATCCGAGCTTGGCGAGCGCCGCGGTCTGGGCGCGGAAGACCGCGGAGGAATTGGCCGGCGGGGCCGCGGAAAAACGAGCCGGCGGGAGCGCTCCGGAGCCAGCGGGGGCGAACACGATCCCGAGCGGGTTCGAGCGCATCGTCGTGCACACGGCAGCTCCCGTGTTCGCGATGCGTGCTCCAGGGAGGATGGCGGTGCGCGCGGATCGCATCGAGATCGAAGGTCAGGTTGGAGACGATGTCGGCATCGAGCGCATCGAGCTCGAGGTGAACGGCGCGCCGCTGCGCGATGCCGCAGGCCTGCCTCTCGCGGTGCGCCCCGAGCCGGCGGACTCGACCCGCAAGCTTGCGTTCGCCGTCCGTGTGCCCTTGCGTCCTGGCGAGAACGAAGTGTGGCTCACGGCCTACGACCGCGATGCCACCACGCACCGCACGCGCGAACGCGTGCTCGTGCTGCGCATGCCGCCGCTTTACCGCACCTCCTCGTTCTATGTCGGGATCGGTAGTGCGACTTTGCTCGCTCTGGCCGTGTGGCTCGTCCTGCGCCAAGCGAAGGTGCGGACCCGCGCATGAGAACGCAAGCGTGCCGCCGCCTACGAGTCCCAGCCTTGGTCACGATCGGCCTCGCCGTGGCCCTGCACGGATCTGCGTCCGGCCAGCTGCTCGGCATGAGCAACGCGCGCAGTCATCCCGAGCTTGAGTGGATGCAGATCGAGACCGAGCACTTCCTGATCATCTATTCCCGCGGTCTCGAGGACGTGGCTGCCCGCACCGCCGTGGTGGCCGAGCAAGTGTACGGTCCGGTCACACGCGGGCTCGAGATCGACATGCCGGGACGCACGAGCATCCTGCTCACGGCCGAGGACGAGACCGTGAACGGGTTCGCATTGCCGGGTGGCATGTACGTCTGGGTGAACGTGAACGACTTCGTGGCGCGATTCGGCAGCGAAGAGAAATGGTTGCGATTGGTTATCGCGCACGAATTCCAGCACGTGGTGTGGATGCAAGCCGCACGCGATTGGACCGGCCTGTGGCCATTGCTGCGCACGCCGGCCTGGTTCATCGAAGGCATGGCAGAGCATTGCACCGAGGAGTGGGGCGCGTATCGCAGCGACTTGCAGCTACGCAGCCATGTGTTGCGCGGCAGGCAGCGCGATCTCGATCCGCACGACAGCGGCTTCAGCAAAGTGCGCTACTTGGCGTCGCAATACGGCGACAGCGTCCTGGTGCGCGCGGTGCGGGAACGCGGCACATTGGGCTTGGCCGACTTCGGCGGCGGGTTCCGCCGCACGACCGGCGTGAGCCTACGCGACTTCGACGAGGAGTGGCGCCGCGCGGTGAGCGCGTACACCTATGCCTTGTTCGGGCAGAAGGAGCCGATCGCCGATGCCGGCACGCACATCGAGTCGCCGCTGCCGCGCCTGCAGACTTTGACTTATGCGCCCGATGGCAAGCACATCGCGGGGCTGGTGCGGCCAGCGGAGGGCCCGGCACAGCTGATCGTCGCGAGCACCGACAGCGCGCACACACGGCGCTTAGTCGACCACGGCGCGCTCGACACCGCGTTCGCCTTCAGCCCCGATGGCAGCGCACTCGTCTACGCCAAGATGCATCGGTCCACGCACGGCAGTTTGCTCTGGGATCTCAAGGTCGCCGATCTCGGACGGGGAAAGACACGCTGGATCACCTCGGCGCGGCGAGCGAGTCACCCGCACTGGTCGCCGGTCGAGAACCGAATCGTCTTCACCGCCGCCGACGGATCGACGACGAATCTCTATACCTGTGCACCCGACGGCAGCGATGTCGAAGCGCTGACGCACCACGCCGACGACGTGCAGGTCCTTGGACCGCGCTTCAGCCCCGACGGCACGCAGCTCGCCTTCAGCCGCTTCGAGCCGGGTCAGGGCTTGGACCTCGTGGTCATGCAGGTCTCGACGCGCACCACGCGCCGTGTGACACGAGGTCCGGCGCGCGACGTGCGTCCCTTGTGGAGCCGCGATGGCACGCGGCTCTTCTTCAGCAGCGAACGCAACCGTGACGAGGTGCCCAATGTCTTCACGGTTCCCGCGCGCGGCGGCGAAGACGACGTGGAGTGCCTGACCGATGTCGGCGAGGCGCTGTTCGCTCTGGACGTGCAACCCGACAGCGGCTTCGTCGTCGCGGTGGCGATGGCGACGACGGACAGCATGCGCCTGCGGCGCATCGATCCCGAGCGACGCGCGCGTGTCGTCGAGCCGCGCGTCGATGCGCGCTTCACCGCCTGGCGCGACGCCGAGCCCGCGCATCCCATTCCGCCGATCGACTGGAGCCTCGCGCCCGCGACGAGCTCGCCCCGGCCATACCGTGCGTGGCGGCATCCGCGTTCGATGGGATGGTTGGTGCTGCCGTCGCCGGATTTATGGGGGCTCATGGCCGCGGGATTCTGGGTCGACGCGGCGCTCCACCACTCCGTGCTCTTGGCCGGCGATGCCGGCACGAAGGACGATGCGTTCGGACTGCGCTGGTTGTACGGACGCTGGGACACGAACCAGATGCCCTTCGGGCTCGGTGGATACTTGCGACTTTCCGGTGGCATCGAGTCGCGCGTGGGGATGCGTTTGTATGCCGGCGAGCTGCTCGTCGACACGCGCGATCATTTCACCGCGAGCTGGCGGCTGCCGCTCAACGCCGGCGAACATCTCTATGCCAATCACGAAGTAGAAGCCCTGCTCGACTTCGCCGATGTGCGCGTGCGCGAGCCGGACGATTTCGGCTCGCTCACCGACGACGATCTGCCGCAGCCGCTGCGCGCGTACCAGGAAGCCAAGCTCGAAGGCTTGTACCGTTATCGCAAATTCAGGCCGCAGCAAGAACCGGGGGATCATCCGCGCAATGGACACGGCATGCTGCTGCGCTTCGAGTGGGCCACCGAGGCGCTGGGCAGCGACGTCGAGTTCCGGCGCACGACGGTGGATGCGAGCAAGGCATGGGGGCTCCCGCTGCTCGGCACGAGTGCTTTCGCGCGCGTGCAGGGCCAGGCCGTGTGGGGCACGCCGGCGCCGCAAGATTTCACCGGTTTGCGCGCCGATCCAGCGCTCTTGCCGCTCCGCTACACGACGACATACGTCATCGACGACGTGCTCACGATCGCCGATGCCATGGCGCTACGGGGCTATCCACACAACGTGCCCGGAGAGCAAGCGCTCGCCACCACGATCGAATGGCGGCTGCCGCTCACGCCGCCGCTGCCCGTGTCGGCGTTCGGCTTCACGCTCGGAGGATTGTCGGGTGTGTTGTTCTACGATCACGGCCGCGTCTGGGATGCCGACGCCGCGAATCTCGCCCGCCACACGATGGGCTGGGAGCTCCGTCTCCCGCTGCGCTTCGGCCGCCGCGCCTTCCTCGTGCCCAGCTACGGCGAAGGCCAGACCCTCGAATGGGAAGACGCCAGCTTCGAACGCGACGAGTACTTTCGCATCGCCATGGTCCGCGCGTTCTGATGAGCTGGTGCCGAGTGAGTGCAGCGCTCTCGACACTATTCCATTGAACTGGGTTTCGGACTGCGGGGTTTCAGCTCCCGTAGTGAAAGATGCGAGCCCCGTCGTCAATGAGATAGACATCTCCAGGAGAACTACCCCAGACCCTAGTTCCGCCGGGCGCCCCCTTCATGCGCGTCCAGGAAGTACCGTCATAGTGAAGAAGAATCGACCGACCGACGGCGAAAACATCCGCCGGTGAGCTGCTCCACACGCCCGTGAGGTGTTCATCAGTTGGGCTCTCGAGGTCATGCCAGGACGACCCATCATAGTGGAGTATTGTTCCCGCGTCTCCTACCGCAAAGACATCGCGATCCGAATTCCCCCATACTGCTTGGAGGGAATTGCTGGTCTCTGTTGGCATTACGCTCCAGGTCGAGCCGTCGTAGTGACAGATCGTACCGGCCTGGCCTACGGCGAACACGTCACTGGCGGAGCTCGCCCATACATCGATGAGCCAGCTCGTCGTCCCACTCGTCATGGAGACCCATTCGTTGCCGTCGAGGTGATCGATTCTGCCGCCAGAGCCAACGACAATGGCCTCAGTGGCCGAGATAGCCCACACGGACCTCACCCAATCACCAAGGTACCAATCGGTGCCGGTCGAGTGACGGCGGACGACCCCATCGTAGTTGTCAAGGAAGACCGCCTCAGGCGATGCCACTGAGACGTCATTCCAAGTTTCTCCACCATCGCGCGAACCAATATGCCCGATGAACAATCCGGATCCGTCATAATGCAGCAAAGTCTCACCCAAGCCCGCAAAATAGACGTCGTTGGGTGAACTCCCCCCGACGGCAATGATTGGGGCCCAGAACTCTTTGAGTACGTCCCGTGCTTCGCTCTTCCATTCGGTTCCATTGAAGTGAAGTAGGACTGCACCGTCATTCGAATACCAGTAAT
>DASRJO010000204.1:0-14622 GCA_035649435.1 Candidatus Krumholzibacteriia bacterium
GATGCGCGCACGAATCTCCGGCGCTTGCGACGCACACGCGCCACCATCGACGTATTGCCCGATCGAATCGCGTCGGCGAGTTCGCCGTTCGCACGCCGGCTCGGGAAAGCCGATCTGTGCGTGGATGCATTGCTCGGCACGGGCGCCGACCGCCCGCTCCCATCCCGACTCGCCGGCCTCGTCGACCTGTTGAACCAGGTCAGCAAGCGCACCCTGGCGCTCGATATCCCGAGCGGTGTCGATGCGAGCACGGGAGGCATCCTGGGCACATCGGTCTCCGCGCACACGACGGTGACCTTTGGCCTGCCCAAGCTCGGCCTCGCCTTGTACCCGGGGCGCGAGCGCGTCGGGCGTCTCGTGGTGGCCGACATCGGCTTCCCGGCCGAAGTCGTCGCTCGAGCACTAGGAATGTGGAACTGGGTCGACGCGGCACGGGCTCGAAGGCTCCTGCCACGGCTAGAGCCCACCGCCCACAAGTACGATCGCGGCGAGTTGATCCTCGTCGCTGGGAGCCGGCGTTATCCGGGAGCTGCTGCGCTCGCGGCAGAAGCTGCATTGCGCAGCGGTGCCGGCATGGTGCACCTCGTGGTGCCTGCATCCATTCGCGACCTGATGGAAGGAATGCTGCGCGAGGTCATCGTGCACGCCTGCGGAGACAACGACGAGGGCAACTGCGATGCGTCGATTCTCGACGTGATCCAGGGTCTTGCGCCGCGTCGCGGCGCGCTGGCCATTGGCTCGGGAATGCGGATCGGCGCAGAGTCGCGTCCGTGGGTGCAGCGTCTCCTGGCGGAGACCCGGTTGCCCGCCGTTGTCGATTCGCAAGCAATTCTGTCACTGCCCGAGGCCTCGCATCCCGGGCCGCGCATCGCGACACCGCATGCGAGGGAGCTCGCGCGTTGGTTGCAGGAAGGCTCCCTCGCGGATGCGGATCGTGTTGCCGCTGCCGAGCGCGCGGCACGCTCTCATGATGTCATCGTCGTCGCCAAGGGGGGTCCTACGATCGTCGTCGCCCCCGATGGAACGAAGCACGTGAATGGCAGCGGCAACTCCGGGCTCGCAACAGCTGGAACCGGGGACGTTCTGACCGGAATCGTCGGAGGTTTGCTCGCCCAGGGTTTGGCGAGTCTCGATGCCGCCATGCTCGCCGTCTTCCTGCATGGCTTGGCCGCGGACTGCGCCACCAAGGACTCGTCGCCCCGCAGCCTGATCGCCGGCGACCTGCTCTCCAACATCGGGGCGGCATACCGGACCATCGAGTCGTCTCCCGAGTGAGCCCAACCCAGGCTCGCGGCCGACCCGTTGCCTCCAGACGGAGAAGGGGCCCCCTGGCAGGCCTTCCCACCGCCGCTTACCCGCCATGCCCAGAGAAACTGAAAACAAACATGCCATAAAGGCAGTAAGCCAAACTGCCGCAAGCATGTCAAAACGTGTAAACCAGCTTTAGATCAGGACCTGAATAATCTATAACTCAATAAATATCAATATACTATATCTTTTATCGTGTCCCTGGCACGGATGTAGCAGTCTCGTTGTGCGTGGCGCTGACGCGATGACTCTGAAGTGCCAAAATGGCACGTGCGGCGCGCCGAAACAAGATCCGGGCATAGCCCGGCTTTTCTCCGGGAGGAAATCAAATGACCCTGATCAAGTGGCAACCCAGAAGCGACTACTTCATCGATCCGTTCTTCGATCGGCTCGATCGTCAGGTGAGCGAGTTGTTCGGCGAGTGGCCGCTCGAAAGCACAGCTCAGAACTGGCACCCGGCCATGGACTTGGTCGAGGAAAAGGACCGTCTGGTGCTCCGGTTGGAGCTGCCAGGAGTCGATCCCAAGGCGGTGGAGATCAACCTGCAGGGCAACCTGCTCACCGTGCACGGCGAACGCAAAGAGGAGAGCGAGCACAAGGACGGCACGGTGCTCAAGCGTGAACGACGCATCGGCTCGTTCCAGCGCACGCTCCAACTGCCGTACAGCGTGCAGTCGGACAAGGTGAAGGCGTCGTACGACAAGGGCGTCATGACCATCAGCTTGCCGAAGGTCGAGGCCCAAGTAGGCAGGCAGATTCCTGTCGAAGTGAAGTAAGCAACGGCGTCGCAGAGGCGCGATGGTCGCCGCGACTCAGCCAAGAAACAAGGAGACGAGAATCATGTTCATGCGATGGATCCCGGCGACGCAGGGGCACTGCGCACCACAAACACAGACCCAGGACGCGACCGTCACCCCAGCGGCGGACATCCTGGATGACGGCGACAACTACCATGTGATCCTGGAACTGCCGGGCGTGGGCAAGGAAGACCTGACCCTGACCTTGGATCAGGGCGTCATGGTCGTCCGTGCCACGCGCACCGTTCACCAAGGGACCGCGAAGTTGGTGAACGACGGCCGTCGCGCCGCCCGTCCCTTCGAACGCCGGTTCACGCTCGGAGAAGGCGTGGACCTGCAACACGTGACCGCAAAGCTCGAGAACGGGCTCTTGTACGTCACCCTGCCGCGACGCGCCGAAGAGAAGCGCCGCCGGATCGAGGTCGAGGTCGGGGCGACCGCGGCCTAACGAGGAGCCCGGGTCCGCGGGCCCACTCGATCGGGCACCGATCCGACATCCTCAAGGATGATGCACTCGATAGATGGAGCGTGAAGCCGAAGGGGGCCGATGGCCCCCTTCAGCTTTCCCGGACTGGGCTCTGCGCGGGCACGGGCTCGCCAACCAGGACGTCCCGTTCCCAGCGGACACCGGCCGCGATCACAGGGCGGCCCAAGATGGTTCCGGCCACGCGTTCGAAGCGCTGCACATCACCCGTGGTGCGAAACTCGTGACGCCCACGTGGGGTTCGGACCCCTGCCCCCGATGCGGAGGTGGAACCCAAGCCTTCGATGCAACGCCCCAGCTGGCGCGCAACCGCAGGCGCGGGATCGATCACATGCACCCCGGGACCGGCGAGTGCTTCGATGCTCTTCTGCATCAGCGGATAATGTGTGCAGGCCAGAACGAGAACGTCGGCGCCGGCGGCGAGCGGTAGGCGCAAGAAATCGCGCAGCATCGCCTCGGTTTCCGGTCCGTCGATCTCACCGGCTTCGATTCGATCCACCAGACCAGGGCACGGTTGCCGCACGACCTCGACATCCGCAGCGTGACGTTCGATCGTGCCGAGGAAGAGCTCGCCAGCGAGTGTGGCTGGCGTGCCGAGGACGCCCACGATCTTGCGTTGTGAGATCGCTGCGGCGGGTTTGACCGCGGGCTCCATGCCGACGAAGACGACTTGTGGGAACTCGGATCGCAGCGTCGTGAGAGCCGCCGCCGAGGCAGTGTTGCACGCCACAACGATGGCGTCACAACCTCGCGTCACGAGATAACGGGTCATCCCGGTGGCGAAGTGCCGGACCTGCGCGGGGGAGTGCGCACCGTAAGGAATGTGTGCCTGATCGGCGAGATAGATCGTGTCGAGGTCCGGGTGCTGGCGGATGATCTCTCGCCATACCGACAGACCGCCCACGCCCGAATCGAAGACTCCGACACGCGATTCCACGGTTCGACCTCCAGGCGACATTTTGCCATGCATTTCGTCCGAGGGCGAGGCCGGGGTTGACCCGAGCGACGTTCAGTGCTCCTCTTGAGGGGCAATCTGCCTTCACCACAGGGCGAGCCACTCCGCGAGGTGATTCGAGGCGATGCGACTCCGAACCCGGTGTCGTGACTGGCTGCTGTTCGGCCTCATGGCTGGAGCACCTGTCCTGAGCACTGCACAAGAGACGCCACCTGCGGGCACATCCGCCCTCGACGCACTGGTGCAGCAAGCAGCGACCACGATTCAGAGGCGCTACACCCGCGCGCTGGGCCGGGTGGTGGATCGTCAGCGCGGCCGCATCTTCGTCGCCACCGAGGGCGAGCCGCCCGAGCTCGGTGAGCTCCTCGCCGTGTTGCGTCCGATTCCAGGCGCAAAGCATGGAGAGGCGCGTCCGATCGCCCAGCTGCAGGTTTCGCAAGTGAGCCCGGCGATGGTGGAGTGCCGTGAGATCTCCCGCGCCGGCCGGGAACGCACCGAGAAGGCGGACATCGTGCGCGCACACGGCGAGCCCGTGCGTGTACTGCTTGCCCCTTGTGCGACGCTGGTGGATCTCCCGGCGGTGATCCCCGAAGTCGTGGGGGAAAAGCTACGTTCGCTGCTGCGCTCGAGCTCGGACCTGCAGCTCGCCGGCGACCCGGCGCGCGAGCGCGCTGCGGGGGTGGCGTATGCATCGCATTCGATCACGGCCTTCTTGCGCGAACAAGAGGACCTCGACGAAGTCCTGTTTCCCGTGATGCTGCGTACGCCGGAAAAGCTCGTGCTCCAAATCGAATGCCATTCGTTCGCGCGCGAGCGCGCCGTCGACATCGCGGTCGCCTCCGTCGATTTCGACCCGATGCTGCGTTCGTGGTTCGACGCCGAGGCGCCCGACGAGGATGCACCACCCGGGTACCGACTGCTGTCACGACAGGTGTTTCCTTGGAGCGTCAACGCGCTCGCGGGTGCGATGCGCGGCGCGTTGGTTGCGGTGTCGCGCGACTCGGTGCGCTTGCTGGCCTTCCGACACCCGGGACTGCACCCGACCGAAGCGATCGCGCTCGGACCGCGCGACGCGACTCGCCGCGGGCAATCCGTTCTCGTGCTCGGTGCGGAAACACTGCGTGCCGGCGGCGTGACGATTCCGGCCGCGCACGACTTGTGGCTGCTGAGCGACGAGCGCTGGCCCCGTGCCCTGGGCATCGACGCCGCGGGACATCTGACGCTGATCGGGAGCGCCGGGACCGGCCTCGAATTACGCCCCGCGCTCGAGGCGTTGTGGAAGGCCGCACGCGGACCCGAGGAGCTCGCGTCGCGCTGGTGGCCCGCACCTGGCCGTGGCGAGCGTCCTGCCTTTCTGCCGGTGTTCGCCGATCTCGATGGCGACGACGCCCTCGACCTCGTGTGGAACGATCGACACGGGACGTTGCAAGTGCAGCGTTCGAGCGCGCAGCTCGAGGCCTTCCGTGCCTTCGGCGACGTCAAGACGGTGCAGCCGGGCACGGGTGGTGGTTCACGTGCCATCTTCTGGCTCACTGATCCCGTCTTCAGCGGTTCGAGAGATCGCTTGCTCGCGGCGCAGCTGGACCAACGTTCCTTGCGCCTCGTGTGGAGCAGCGAGCCATTCGCCGGCATGCTCACCGCCTTGGCGAGCTACGATCTCAACGGCGACGGCCTATTCGATCTCGTCGCGGCCGAGCAACACCTGGAGGGCGTGCGCTTGCACGTCTACCTCGCCACACCCGGCGAACGCACCGAAGCGCAGGGCGCGCCTCAGTCGCAAAGTCCGCCGCGCTAGGGAGCCATGATGCATCGAACCACGAAGCGTGCCCGTCGTGTCGAAGCACGTGGCGCCCATTTCGCCGGGCTCCGATGGATCGCCGCGTGCCTTGGCCTGAGCTTGGCTGCGAGCGTGGCCGACGCGGGACGAACGACACGTTACGGCGGAACCTTGCAGCTCGAGCTGCCACTGCGACCGGCCGATCTAGGCGGCCTGGATCCAGTGCATTTGTGGGGTGACGAGGGCGCGATTCTCGGTGCCTGTCTGTACGAAGGCCTCACGCGTCGGGGCAGTGAGCTCATCGAGCCCGGACTCGCGGTGCACTGGGTGCACAACGACGACGCCACGCGCTGGTCATTCACTCTGCGCACCGATGCGCGCTTTCATGACGGCGCCCGATGCGACGCTCAGGCAGTGACCGAGTCGCTGCAGCGCCTTGCGGATCCACGGCGCTCGTCCCATCGTTGGATGTTGCAAGATTTGATCGGACTCGCGGACTTCGCGGCGGGAGAAACGCAGCAGATCGAGGGCATCCACGTCCTCTCGGCCACCGAGTTGGAGCTGCTCTTCACGCGCAGCGTGCCGGATTTGGCGGCGCGATTGTCCTTGCCGGCGGCCGCAATCTCGCGCGTGGCGTCGCCACCGACCGGCACCGGGCCCTTTCGCATCACCCTCTCCAAACCCGACTCGCTGCGCTGCGCCGCCTTCGAACAGTACGCCGACGGCCGCCCGTTCCTGAACACGGTGCTCGCCTTGCCCGCGGGACGCAGCACCGCCACGAAAGAATCGCCGATCTTGCGGCGCATCGACCCGACGTCGGCCATGGCCACCGGCGTCGTGCGCACGCGCCTCCCCGCCCGGCGTCTTGCATTGGCTCTCGTCCACCCGGCCAGCACCGCTCTCGCCGACCCGGCAGCCCGACGGCGCATTGCCGCCGAGTTCGACGCCATGGTGTTCGTGCGCGCGGGTCTTGCAGGGGATGGCGAGCCGGCGTACGGGCTGTACCCCGATGCGACCACCTTGCGTTCCACCCGCACCGCCAAGCCCGATGGACCTTGGTCGCCCTCGCGGCGACCGCTGCGTCTCGTCGTTCCCGCTGCCGACCCTACTGTGCGCAAGCTCGGCGAACGTTTGCAGGTGCAATTGTCTCAGCTCGGCTTCGAGGTCACATTCGACAGCCGAACTCCCGAAGCTTACGTCACGCCATTGCGCGGCTCCTGGGATGTCGCCGTCCTGGGCTGGACACCACCGCAAGGACACACGGGGCTCCAGGAACCGGCCCGTGTACTGCATGTCCTGAGCGACCTGCTGGTGCCGGTGCTGGGTGCGCAGCTCCCGCCCGCATGGAAGGATCTCCTGGAAGGACGCACCCGCGCCTCCGAGGCCGTACTCATGGCGACCGGATACATCATCCCGCTCGTCTTCTTCCACGATGTTTGGCAATCTACGGATACGGCGAACCCGCCACGCCCGGTACCGTTCGGACCGCATCTGGGCCTTGCCGACTGGCACTTGCAACCCGTGGTGCCTTGAGTCCGGCGAGAGGAGTGGCTGATGAAGCTCGTCCTGCTGCGCCACGGCGAAAGCACTTGGAACCGCGAGAATCGTTTCACCGGCTGGACCGACGTCGATTTGAACGACAAGGGCGTCCTCGAAGCGCGCGAGGCCGGACAGGTCTTGCACCAGGAAGGCTACGTCTTCGATGTCGCATTCACCTCGGTGCTCAAACGTGCGCTGCGCACGTTGTGGATCACGCTCGACGAGCTGGATCTCCTGTGGATCCCCGTGCATCGAACCTGGCGTTTGAACGAGCGTCACTATGGTGCGTTGCAAGGACTCGACAAAGCCGAGACTGCCGCGAAATACGGCATGGAGCAAACACTGCTCTGGCGTCGCAGCTACGACGTGCAGCCACCGCGTCTCGATTTCGACGATCCACGCCACCCACGGTTCGATCCGCGCTATGCCGACTTGCCGGCCGAGAGCCTTCCGAATACCGAGTGCCTGCAAGACACGGTGGCGCGCTTTCTGCCCTACTGGCACGAGAGCATCGCCCCCACGCTGCGCGCCGGGAAGCGGGTCTTGGTGGCGGCGCACGGCAACAGTCTGCGCGCCCTGGTGATGTACCTCGACGAGATCTCCCCCGCCGACATCGTCGGCGTCAACATTCCGACCGGTATTCCACTGGTGTACGAGCTGCGCGACGACTTGACACCCGTTCAGCACACCTACTTGGGTGATCCCGAAAGGGTGAAGCAAGCGACGCAAGCAGTTGCCCAGCAACTCACGAAGAAATCGTCCGAGTGACAGACGGGTAACGCGTGCGCCTCGGGGCCGAGCCGTGCCTGCCCTCCGTCCAGGCAGGCTCTCCCTTCCGCTGCCGGGTCAGGGCAAATCCGCGTCCGGCGTGCGCGTCCGGGTGGACAGGAGGGCATCGCGTGCCTAGAATGGGACTTCGTCGGCACGAACCGGGGAGCCACATGGATCGTGTCGTCCTGAATGGCATCCAGTGCAGGCTGCGAGTGGGGGTCTCGCCTGAAGAGCGTCGCGACCCCCAGGACTGCCGGGTCGATGTCGAGATGGAATGTGATCTCGCACGCGCGGCTCGCACCGATGACCTTCACGACACCATCGACTACTCTCGAGTGTTCGATCTGGTCCAGGGGTTGTCTCGCGAGGAAGAATTCGCGCTGCTCGAGAGGTTTGCCGGCCGGCTCGCCGAGGAGATTCGCCGCATCGTGCACTGTGAAACCATCCTGATTCGCGTGCAAAAGCTCCATCCACCCTTGGTTGGTTCCCTCGCTTTCGCGGGTGTCGAGATTCGTTTCCGCTGACACGGGCGTCGGAGGAATGCATGCGGATCGTCGCAAAGACCGACGTCGGCCTCGTGCGCAAGCGCAACGAAGACTATTTCATCATTGCCGACAGCCACGATCTCGTCGTGCTCTGCGACGGCATGGGCGGGCATCCTGGCGGCGATCTCGCCAGCCGCATGGTGGCGGAAGAGGTCCAACGCCAGATCACGCAGGGGAACGACGAGAAGGTCGTCGTCGACGCGTCCGCTGACCTGACGCGACCGCTCGCGCCATTCGTGCCGTTGCTGCAGTCGGTCTTCGCCGCCGATCGCAAGCTGCGCGAGTACGGTTCGCGCCACCCCGAATACCATGGCATGGGCACGACCATGGTCGTCGTCCAGGAGCACGAAGGCGTTGTGTTCGTCGCCCACGTCGGCGACAGTCGCGTCTATTCGTTCAGGCGCGGCAAGCTGACGCAGGTCACGCACGACCACAGCGTCGTCGCCACGCATCCGGAGTACGCACACCTGGCCGGAATGCGCAACATCCTCACGCGCGCCATGGGAGTCGGCGAAGAGCTCGAAGTGGACTTCGTCATCGCGCCGGCGGAGGCCGACGAGCTCTACATGCTCTGCACGGACGGCCTGCACAACTACGTGCAGGAAAACCGCATCGTCGAAATCCTCGGCAACGAGACGAGCCCCGAAGAACGAGTCGACACGCTCATCGAGGAAGCCAAGAAGGGTGGCGGCGGCGACAACATCACCTTGTCGCTCGCCTGGGGCGCACGCCCATCCAAGCCGAAGCAGACGTCCCTGCGTGGTGCCGTGGTCGAAGCCGACGGGCACTTGAAGGTGCACGTGGACGACGAAGGCTAGCGCCCACTCATCCAGGGCTTCGCTCCCCCTCGTCAAAAGCCCCGGCTCCCGTCTCATCGCATGCGCGTTTAGGTACACCGCGGCGTACCCCCGCGATACGATCGGCTGCCTGCCAAATCCGTCCTCTCTTGACCGGGATGCCATTCAGGCATAGAGGGAAGCATTTTCTGGCAGCCTTGTAGTCGCCATGACATCGCCGCCATGGCTCGACAGACTCCTCTAGAGGACATCATCCGGGTCAATACGGAATTTTCGACCCCTATTTCGTGTATTCAAGATTGCACGCCCCCGTGGAAGAAGCTCTGGTCGACGCGGGACCGTAAGGTCAGTTTTTCGGTACGCCAGTTGCATTGCCTGGGAGACGATCCGCAAATGGTCTGCCAGCAAGAGGTTGAGCCAATGAAAGCCTCCAAGCAGGTCGCCACACCAGACACCCTCGGGATGTACTTGCGGGAGATCCGCAAGATCACCCTGCTGACCCCTGAGGAAGAGAGAGACCTGGCCCGGCGGGCCAAGGCCGGGGACACCCAGGCTCAGAGCGAGCTCGTTCGCCGCAACCTGCGCTTCGTGGTTTCGGTGGCGAAGCAGTATTCCAAGGGCGGCGTCCCCTTCGAGGACTTGGTGAACGAGGGGAACATGGGTCTCATCCGCGCCTCTCGCCGCTTCGACGTCGACCGCGGCTACCGCTTCATCTCGTACGCCGTCTGGTGGGTTCGTCAGGCGATTTTGCAGTACGTCGCCGAGCAGTCACGCACGGTGCGCCTGCCGCTCAACAAGTCCGCCCGGTTGATCAAGGTCAACAAGGCATCGGTGATGCTGAGCCAGCAGTATGGGCGCGAGCCGACGCACGAGGAGCTCGCCGCGCATTTGGGCCTCAAGATCTCCGAAGTGGAGAGGATCCTGAGCATGCCCACGACGCAGTTCTCGATCGACGAGCCCTCCGAGGGCCGAGATCACGAATTCCAGGTGGATACGCTCGCCGACGAAACCTCCCCGGGGCCGGAGGATGCGACCATCGAATCCACTCGCAATGATGACATCGAGCATGCCTTGGCAGGCTTGAATACGCGCGAAGAAGACATTCTCAAGCTGTACTTCGGCCTGGGTGGCAGCGAACCGCATACGCTCGAGGAGATCGGGCAAGTTTATCGTCTCACGCGCGAACGCGTGCGGCAGATTCGCGATCGCGCGATCTGGAGGCTGCGCAATTCACCCGACAGCGCGGCGCTGTCCGAGTACGCGCGCTGATCGAGTCACGAGATTTTCTCCCGTCCCGCGACACCTCCCTCCCATCGGGACGACGGACGCCGGCTTCGTGCGGCGTCCTTTTTTCTTTCCATCCTCAGTCGTCCTCTCTCGTGACCACGCTAGCTCATCGCCGCGGTGATCCGTGCCGTTCAATAGCGCACGAGCCACTGCGATTGCGCGCTCACCACATGGGATTCGTAGCCTCCGCCTTGCAAGAAGAAACGAATCCGCCACACGAGTTGACCGGGATAGCGCTGCGGCTCGGCGTCATAGGCCAGCTCGGCGTCAAAGGCGTTGATCGGCACTCCTTCCTGGTGTGCGCGTGTGGCGGCCCAGGCTCGTGGACTGTCGTCCCAGTTCGAGGGCAGAGGCCGCCAGCGTGTCGCGAGCGAGTCCGGCAGTTTGTTCGTCGTCACCAGACCGTTGGTGTCGACGCTGATGTCGACTGCCTTGCGAGACGCAGCGCTCGCATAGGTGAGCACCCAAGAACCGCCGCGGTCGGGGAGCCAACCTTCGTTGCCGACGCCGTTGCCCGTGATTCGACACAGAACCGCATCGCGGGACCAGCGCACGGCCGCATCGGTGGCGAGCGCCTGTGCCCAACTCGCCGCCCCACCTGGTTTGCTGCGCTCGGGGAGCACGGGTGCGCATGTGGACGACCAGACGAGCGTGAGTGCCACCCACAGCCGATGGCGATTGCTGGGCGAGCTTGGACGCATCATCCCTCCATCAGACGGCACGAGCCGTAGGTTCACTGCAATCGCCCGGCCCGACTGGTCGGTGTCTTCGGCGGCGGGCGCCGTCAGTCCTGCCGCAGCGACTCGATCTCGTTCAGCACTCGGCTCGCGAGCGTGTCCCCAGGATCCAGGGCCAAGATGGCGCGCCAGGAGTCTCGTGCTTCCACACGGCGTTGCTGGTTCGTGAGCAGGATCGCCAAATTCCTCCACGCCGGAAGATAGCGCGGATTGGCGGCGATGGCAGCGCGAAAACCCGCCTCCGCTGCAGTCGCGTCGCCCTGCGTGGCACGCAGCGCCCCGAGATTGTTGAGCGCCTGCTCGTGACCGGGAACGAGAGCCACTGCCTGACGATAGGCACGCGCCGCCGCCAGCGTGTCGCCGAGCACGCGGTAGCATTCCCCGAGGTTGTTCCACGCCGACTCGCGCCAGGGCTCGAGTGCCACCGAGCGCTCGTAGGCGACGACTGCTTCGGCGTGTCGCCGGGTGCGCCGCAGGATATTGCCGAGGTTGTACCAAGCGCGGGCGAAATCCGGCTTTTCCAGCAAGAGATCATGGTAGACCACCAACGCCAGGGTATCCTGCCCGGCGCGCGCCAGCATGCGCGCGAAACCGTCGCGCAAGTCCGGATCCTGCGGCGCGGACCGCAACGCCTCCCGGTACTCACCGACGGCGGCATCGAAGAGATCGGCCTTGGCGTAGCGCAGTGCCTCGTGCACGCGCAAGTCGCGCTCCATGCGCGGGCGGTCCAAATTCAAGCGCTCGGCATCGGTGAGCACGAAGAGCAGGGCGGCGACGGCCGCGATCCCCAGCGCCCGCGGACGATGCTCACCGCGCAACACGGCGACGAAACGCCAGACGCCGTATGTGGACAACAACAGCGCCCAAGGCATCACCGGCATGCGGTAGCGGTCGGTGATGAAGAACAATGCGATGGACGCCGCGTACGTCAGAGTGCACGCCGCGACGAAACCCGCCACATGCACGGGAGCAGGGCCCGGATCCATGGCCTGCTGCGACCGCCGTTCGCGTCCGAGGCCGAGGAACGCCAACAGCGCACCCAGAAACGCCAGCGGCAGAGCGACATGGCCATGCCAGAATGGCAAGCGCCCGAGGGGCAAGCCCCGCGACGCAGTCTCGAAACTCTCGACCTGCGGGAAGGAAAACCGATTCCAGAACAGCACCCACTTCCAAACGAGCAGCTCCAATGCCCGCCGCGGATGCGAACGCATCCATTGCAACGTCTTCTGCATCCAAAAACGCGCGGCCACGCTCGCCGTGGCGCGCATTCCCGTTTCACGCTGAACGTAGCGCAAGGCATGCGGATCCTCCGCGATGTCCAGCTTCTCCGGCACCAGGAACAAGCCCGTGGCCTCGGGACCGTTGCCGAGATAGAGGTTGAGTCCAGCGTTCGCGGTCAGTAGCAGCGGCTGCTCGGCATGCCGTGCGTTGTACACCAAGAGCGGCGACAGCATACCCATGCATCCCAAAACCAGGAGTGCCACTTGCGCCAGGACACGTGATCGCCCGCGGCATTGGAAGAAGAACCAGGCCGCGAACACGGGCACGAGCAGCATGTTGCTGCCGCGGCCGAGCACGGCGATTCCCAGGCAGGCTCCGGACGCGAGCGCATGCGCACGACTCGCGGGCGCGCGGACCGCGAGCAGCGTTGCGCCCAGCAGCGCCAGCAAGATCATCCATTCGACGAGAAGCAAGGCTTCGTGGAAAACCATCGGGGCGAAGCTGGCGACCGCGAGCCCTGCGGCAGCAGCCCACGTGGCTGGCATGGCGCGGCGCGCCAGCAGAAAGACGCACGGTGCGGCGAACGCCCCGAGCAGCAATTGCACCGCATAGACGGCGCCCGCTGATTCGCCGGCCACGCGATACACGAGGCTCAGAAACAGCGGGTACACCGGGGTCATGAAGTACGAATCGGTGGGATTCGGAACGCCACGGACGAGGCTCAGCGCCTCCGCGTGATAGTAGGCTTCGTCCATCAAGAACACGCGCGCGAGCAAGGTGTCACGAAACGTGAGCCAGTGCACCGCACGCAACGCGGCTGCGATCAAATAGAGGACGAACGCCGCCAGTGCCGGCTTGCTTTCGAGCCAAGCGCCGAGCATGCGCGGCAGCGCCGACAATGGCAGCCGGCCGCGGCTCGGTGCAGGTGGTTTCTGGGGCTTGGATTGCATGCTCGCCGCGGGTTCGTGCCAGCGTTTGGGCCTCGTGCGCATGCTAGCATGCGACGAACCACGGGCTCGCACGATCCTCCTGGCACGGAAGCGCGCGGGGATCGCCCGGAGGCCTAGCGACCTGCGGACGAAAACTGGCAGAACGACCGCGGTATCGCCGAGGTCACGACGATCCGAAGCACGCCCCCGACTGAGTTGAATGGGGATGGTGACCATGGAAGAGATCTTCCTGAGCGGCGACCAGTTCATCCTCATCAACTTGCTCATCCAAGTCGGCTTCATGGCCAGCCTCGCCAGCTTGCTGATCACCACGCGCTTCTACCAACGCCTGTTGCGTGAGGAGGCGCCGCGCCGGCGCGACGTCACCCTCTTCGGGCTCACCTTCGGCTTGTGCCTCGGCTTCGCGGTCGGCATGCGCTTCCTCGCCGGTTACGCCGGCATGGACGCGAGCCTGCCGGGTGCACTGCTTGCCGGCTTGTTGTGCGGGCCGTTGGCTGGAGCGATCGTCGGCTTCTTCGTCGGCGGCGCCGGCTGGACGCACGGCGAGTGGTTGGCGCTGCCGTTCGGCATGCTCTATGGACTCGTGGGCGGCGCGCTCTGGCGTGTTCCTGCTTTCCGCCGCAGCCTGTGGGAGTACTCGCCCTTCCCGCACGTCAACGTGTGGAAGTTCCTGCGTGCACGACACCCGCGGGACATCGCACCGCTGCTCATCAGCGGCGTCTGCGTCGGACTGGATGTGGCTCGGCATTTCACCAGCAAGCACTTCGGCACCGACTTGCTGTGGAGTTTCCAACCGCAACATGCGTATTCCCTGGCGCTCGCCTGGGTCGCGAGCCTGGTGACACTCGGCGTGCCCTTGCACCTGTGGAACAACACGCGGCTGGAAATGCTGCTCAAGTCACAGGAAGGCCTGGCGGTGCGCGCGCGGCTCGATGCACTCACGCAACAGATCAACCCACACTTTCTATTCAACACCTTGACCTCGATCAGTGCGGCGACACGCCTCAACCCCGACCTCGCCCGCGACTTGATCCACAAGCTATCCACCATCTTGCGGCGCGTCCTCTATCGCAAGGCCCTCTTCGTGCCACTGTCCGAGGAGATGGAGTACATCGACTCGTACCTCGACCTCGAGGTGTCGCGCTTCGGCCCCGAGAAGCTGCATATCGTCAAGGACATCGACGCATCCTTGCGCCCGCTCCTGGTGCCCTCGATGATCCTGCAGCCCCTGATCGAGAACGCCATCAATCACGCCATCGCGCCGCGACCCGGCGGTGGAACGGTGTGGATCCGTGCCTTGCGCCAAGACGAAACCATGCACGTCGAAATCGAGGACGACGGCACGGGCTTCGACACCTCCAAGCTCGAGCTCGACGGCACCACGGATGTGCGTCCCAGGCGCGGCATCGGGCTCGCCAACGTGCACCAGCGTCTCAAGATGGCGTACGGCCACG
>DASRJO010000205.1:0-26011 GCA_035649435.1 Candidatus Krumholzibacteriia bacterium
TGTCGACGCTGCCTGAGAGGTGCAGATAGTCCGTGTATTGAATACACGTCTGCATCCCTGGCGGACCCATCACATCGTCCTTCCCGCACGACGGGACAGCCAACATGAACGATGCGAGAAGAACCGGAGCCACTCTGCTCATGGCACCACCTGCCTGCCCCAAAGACGACGACCGGGGATGGTGATGATACTCCATGCTCACGGATATGGATCGTATTGCGTTCCCAGAGACTGCCTGTCGAAGCCGACTCAAAAACCACACGCATCACGCGCCGAGTTGACGCAGATCCTTCGCGCGGTTACGGCTCACCACGAGGCGTGTGCCGTCTGTGAGCACGGCCGCGAGCTGCCCTTTGCCGTGACGGCGAAATGCCTTCACGTGGTCCAAGTTGACGATGTGCGTGCGGTGGATGCGGACGAAACGCTGCGGCTCCAGCCGTGTCTCGAGATGATTGAGCGACAGATGGAGCTCGTGGCGTGCTTGCCCGACATGCGCCGTCACGTAATCGCCTTGTGCTTCGAACCAGGAGACTTCCTCGACCGCCACCGGAATGATGCCGCCGCCCGAACGCACGAACAGCCGGCTCATGGGGCCAGTGCTCATGGCCTCGCGGAAGCGGTCGAAGGCCGAAGCAGCGTGCGGCTCGCCGAACGCGGCACGGACGCGCTCGAGCGTCGTGGAAAGGCGCTCGGGCCCGAACGGCTTCAGCAGGTAGTCCAAGGCACCGAGCTCGAACGCCGTCACCGCATGCTGCGCGAATGCCGTGGTGAAGACGACAGCCGGTTGATGCTGCACGCGCTGGAGCACCTCGGTACCGAGGAAGCCCGGCATCTGGATATCGAGGAAGACGAGCTCGGGACGCAGCGCGTCGATGGCTTCCACGGTCGCCGGGCCGTTCGCGGCTTCGCCGATGCACGAGATCCACTCGACACGCGCGAGCATGTCGCGCAGACCGGCGCGCGCGACTGGTTCGTCGTCGGCGATGAGCACCGAGACCTTCAACGGATCAGCCTTCTTCCTTCGGGGCTTGCGGAATGACGAGCGACGCCGTGAACCCGCCGCTAGGTCCCGGGGCGGCTTCGAGGCGTGCGTGCTCGTGGTACAGAGCGGACAGTCGTTCACGGAGTCGAGAGAGACCGGTCCCATTGTTGCCGGCGAGTGCTTCCGCGGGTGCGCCCACTCCCGTGTCTTGCACCGTCAAGGTCAGCAGTCCCCGGTCCACGCGACCCATGACCGTGATCTCGGTGGGCTCGACACGCGGCATGGCGCCATGGCGCACGGCGTTCTCGACCAGAGTTTGCAGCGCGAACGACGGCAGCCGTGCGCCGCACGCTTCCTCGGTTAGATCGACATGCACCCGGAGTCGATCGCCGAAGCGGATGCGCTCGATCTCCAAGTAGCGCTCCACGAACGCCCATTCCTCGGCGAGCGACACCAGGTCGCGATCCTCTTCGATGGTCGTGCGCAGCAGGCCGGCGATCTGCTCGGCCGCCTGCGCCGCGCGGCTCGGCTCGCGCGGGATGAGCTGCACCACCGTGTGCAGTGCGTTGAACAGGAAGTGCGGGTTGAGCTGCGAGCGGAGCGCTGCGAGCTGAGACCGCGCGGCGATCGCCTCGATGCGCGCGGCGCGTTCCGTCGCCTGGTTGGCATACGTCACGCCCGCGACCATGACGTACAGCCACACGCCGAGGACGAGGAACGGGCCGATGCCGATGCCGATCACGATCACGAGCTCGCCGCGCTGGAGGCTCTCGATCAAGCTGTTGAGCAGCACCCATGCGACGGCGAAGAGTGCAGCGGCTCCCAAGTGCGCGAGCATGAACACGGGACGCATCGGGTGCGGCCACGTCAGATGAAGCGTCAGTTTGTGGATGGCAAGGCCCAGGACAGCGGCGGCAGCGATCATGCGTGTCGCGGCGATCAAGGCGCTCAAAAACGTGATTCCTGGATGCGCCGTGAGCAGGAGAGTGAGAAACAGCGCCCACACCGGTGTCCAGCCGATGAGGAGCTGCAGCCATATCCAGGGTCGTGTCATGACGGCTTGGATTCTCGCGTTTGTGGCGGACCGAGGGCAAGTGCGCCCATGCACGGGCGGCGCCGTACACGGTTCCCGGCGTACACGGTCGCCGGAAGGTGACCCGCGCGGTCAGCGCGGGGCGCTGGCAGAGACACGCTTGGCTTCGATTTTCAGGAACTCCTCGATCCAGGTACGGCCGTCATCGTACGAGCGATCTTGCTGCAAGCGGAAGCCGTTCGCCGAGATGTCGTGGAAGCGCGTGCGGGTCTTATAAGCTCGACCATCTGCATCCGTCCCTTGGCTACTCACGTGCATTGCGTCATCGCGCCATTCGCCGGTGGCCGAAAGGACGGTGGAACGATACACGTCGACCAACGAGAGCTTCCATTGCCGCGCAGTCGGGTCGTACATGCGCACGCAATGCGTGAATGCGCGCGGGTTTCCCGACTCGTCGGTGAGTCGCAGCTCATCCTCGATGCCCCAGCCATCCAGCGCACGCCATGCCTTCCACGTCCCTGGGAATTTCGGGCTCCCGTGGATGCGCGCCGCCAAGCCCTCGACACGCGGTTGCGCCACGATCTCCCATTGCCCAACGAGGAAATCGAACTGGGATGCCTCGCGCGGCGCGGTGCGAGTGGGTGGCGGCGAGCCGTGGCCGTGCTGCGCCGCAGCTGGCGCGGCAAGCGCGAGGAGCACGAGCAAGGCGGAGTGTGTGCGGACGCGCATGGAATCCTCCCGTGGATGGCTCCACGTTGGAGCCTACCGCGGCCAGCGCGCATGCGGGGCGGTTTTTCGCCGAACGGTCTCATGATCCAGCCGAACGGGGCGTCGATTCGGCATCTGCGGCGCGTCGCTCGCGTATGGTGGAGGCATGAGCCAACCACTGATCGTCCTGCGTCATGTGAGCAAGAACTACCGCACCGCTGCAGGTGACTTCACGGCGCTCGCGGACCTCGATCTCCACATCGACGCGCGTGCCTTCGTCGTCGTGGTGGGGCAATCCGGCAGCGGCAAGTCGACGCTGTTGAACCTGCTCGCGGGGATCGACCGGCCCACGCGTGGCGAAGTGATCGTGGGGGATACGGCCGTCCATACGCTGTCAGAGCGCGCGATGTCGACATGGCGCGGGCGCAGTGTCGGCATCGTGTTCCAGTTCTTTCAACTATTGCCGACGCTCACGGCGGCGGAGAACGTCCTGCTGCCCATGGATTTCTGCGGCACTTGGCCGGCGCGCGAGCGCTGGGACCGGGCACTCGAACTCCTGGAACGTTGCGGCGTCGCCGATCAGGCGCACAAGCTGCCCGCGACATTGTCAGGCGGGCAGCAGCAGCGGGTGGCCGTCGCGCGTGCGCTCGCCAACGCACCGGCGCTGTTGCTCGCGGACGAGCCCACCGGGAATCTCGATTCCCGCACGTCCGAGACGATGCTGGAGTTGTTCGCGGACCTGGTCCAGGAGGGGCAAACGGTCGTGATGGTCACGCACGAGCGCGGTGCCCAGCGCTACGCTTCCCGCACGATCACGTTGGCCGATGGCCGCGTCGTGGCCTCCCATGCAGAGTGACGGCAAGCAGATCCGCCGCGGCCGAGCGCTGCTCGGCCCGCGCTGGACCAAGGTGCGACGCGATGTGCTGCAGCACAAAGTGCGCACAGTTCTCGTCGTGCTGGCCATCGCCATCGGGATCGTCGGCGCCGGAGCAGTGCTCGACACCTGGTCGTTGTTGCGGCGGGTGACACGCGGCGAGTTCGCGAGCAGCAACCCGGCATCGGCGACGCTCGATACCGAGTCGATCGACCCGGCGTTGCTGGAACGCATCCGCGCCATGCCGGCGATTCGTGATGTGCAGGCGCGGCGCACGGTGTTGGGCAGCGCCCGAACAGCGAGCGGTTGGCGCACGGCCATTTTCTTCGCCGTCGATGACTTCACCGCCATTCGCATCGGGATCGTGAAGCCGGAGTCCGGCGCCTGGCCGCCGCCCGACGGTGGGGTGGTGGTCGAAGCTTCGTCCGTGGAGTTCGCGGGCACGTCGGTGGGCGACTCGCTCTCGATTCAGCTGCGCGATGCGGTGCAACCACGAATGCTGCCGGTCGCGGGCATCGCGCGCGACGTCGGCCTCGCCCCGGGCTGGATGGAGCACGTCGTCTACGGCTTCGTGACACGCGCGACGTTGGCGCAACTGGGCGCGCCATCGTCGCTCGACGAACTGCAGATCATCGTCGCAAATCGCGGCCTCGACCGCGAGGGAGTGCGGCGAATCGCATTCGATGTGCGTGAGGTCATCGAGAGCACCGGCCGTGAAGTCACGAACGTGGATGTGCCGGTGCCGGGCCGGCATATTCATGCCGGCCAGATCGATTCGCTGCTCTTCACCCAAGGCGCATTTGGCGTCCTCGCGCTGCTCTTGAGCGGGTTCCTCGTCGTCAATCTGATCGCCGCGATGTTGGCAGGCCAGGTGCGCGAGATCGGCGTGATGAAGGCCATCGGCGCGCGTGAGGGACAGATCGCCTGGATGTACCTGGGTCTCGCGTTCGGCCTCGGGCTCGTCGCTTGCGCGGTCGCGCTCCCACTGGCTGCCTTCCTCGGCCAGCAATATGCCGAGTTCACCGCCGACATGCTCAACTTCGACATCGCCGGCTTCCGCATTCCGTCGCAAGTGATCCTGTTGCAGCTCGCAGTCGGTGCACTCCTGCCGGTCGCAGCTGCGGCGATTCCGGTCACGCGCGGCTGCCGGATCTCGGTCAGTGAAGCGCTGCGCGACTTCGGCATCGATCACGTGTGCGGCAGCACGAACCGCAGACTGATGCGATACTCCCGCGGTTTGTCGCGGCCCATGCTGTTGTCTTTGCGCAACGCGTTCCGCCGCCGCCAGCGTATGATTCTCACTCTCACGACGCTCGCAGTCGGCGGCGCGGTCTACCTCGGATCCATCAATTTGCGCGCGTCGATTCGCGGCTCGGTGGACCTGCTCTTCGAATCCATGCGCTTCGACATGGTCCTGCGCTTCGATCGATCCTGGCCGGCCGACAGCCTCGAAGCCGCCATCGCCGCCGTGCCCGGAGTGGCGCAGGTCGAGGCGTGGGGCGGAACGCAGGCGGCGTTCGCCGGGCCGGATAGCATGTTGGGCAACACCTTCCCGCTCAGCGCCCCGCCCGCTGCATCGCGATTGTTCGTTCCTTCCTTGCGCAAGGGCAGAGGGCTCGAGCCTGGTGACGGCAACACATTGGTAGTGAATCGGCGATTGCTCGCGGACGAGCCGCGGCTCGCCCTCGGTAGCGAAGTGATGCTGCTCATCAACGGCCAGACGGCGCGCTGGCGCGTAGTCGGCGTCGTCGACACGGGGCCTTCGCCGGCGGCCTACACCTGGCGGGAGACTCTAGCCAAGGTGACCGGGGATAACCGGATGGATCGTGCCGTCGTCGAGAGCACGGTCGGCGGTGCCGCATCGCAGCTCGAGCTCGTCCAGCGCTTGCGCACGGAGCTCGAAAGCCAGGGCTTCGCGATCCAAACGAGTCAGCTCATGGAGCAGAGCAGGCGTGTGATGGAAGATCACTTGCTCATGGTCGCGGGGTTCTTGGGAGTCATGTCGCAGCTCATGATCGTGGTCGGCGGACTAGGCCTGGCGTCGACGATGAGCCTCTCTGTTCTCGAGCGCACGCGGGAGATCGGCGTCCTGCGCGCGATCGGCGCTTCGCACCGCGCCATTCTCACGATGATTCAATTCGAGGGGCTCGTCGTTGCCATCGCGAGCTGGATCCTCGCGCTGCCGCTCTCGATCCCCATGAGCGTCGTGCTCGGCAAAGCGTTCGGACGCATCATGCTTCCCGTTCCCGTCATCCTCGTCCCCGAGCCGAGCGGCGTCCTGCGCTGGTTGGCGGTCGCGCTCGTCGTCTCGATCGCCGCCTGCGCCTGGCCCGCTTTGCGCGCCACGCGCATCACGACCGCTGCCGCGCTCGCCTACGAATGAATGGCGCAGGCGCCGCGTCGAGCTCACGTGGGTGCAGCCAGTCACCGGAACAAGTTCTTGACCTGGCTCCAAGAGGTGCGCTCGACAGCGAGCACGCGCAGGTCCGAGGCGATCCAGATGTTGGCGTAGCCGGAGCGATCGGAAACGAACGCGATCTCCTTTCCATTCGGAGACCAGGCGGGGTCGCTGTCGTATCCAGGATCGTCAGTCACTTGGAAAAGTGCGCCATCTTCCACACGGACGACCCACACTTCCCAGTCGCCGCTCCGGTCGGAGCCGAAAGCGATGAAGCGACCGTCGGGCGACCACGCCGGCTCGTCGTCGGCTGCTGCGTCCTGTGTCAGCGCGCGAGGTTCACCGCCGCTCACGGGCACGATCCAAATGTCGCGCTGTCCGCCATGCGGCGTCGCATAGGCCAGCCACTGGCCGTCGGGGGACCACGCGGGACTGATCCCAGGAGCGCTGGGCGCCGGCGTGCCGCCCGTGGCGGGCATCATGCAGATGCCCCCGCAGCCTTCATAAGCGATCTGCAGGCCATCGGGCGACCAGGCTGGTTTTCTCCCATACGTGTACAGGGGAACGAGTGTCGTATCCGCGACGTTGCCGATCCACAACTCGTTGGTGATCGTGAAGACGAGGCGATCTCCAGTCGGAGACCACGACGGCGACGAGACGACCATGTCGAGATAGCCAGGTGGTAGTTGGCTCGGGAACTGAGTCCCCCAGCCACCGTCCAGGTTCCCGACGAAAATATCCGCGAACAGGAAATTCCAATGTCCTGGTTCGACCCGCCAGTAGGTGTAGGCGAGACGTGATCCGTCAGGGGACCAGGCAGGCTCCCCAATTCCAGCGTCGTACCCGATGTCGAGCGTCGTGAGCTGGCGAAACGCGACGCCTGCCACGGGCGGCGCGACGAGCACAAGCGTTGCGAGAAACACGAGTAGAAAGATGAACGGACGCAGCATGAGCACATCACCTCATTGCGGACCGGGCGAACGCCGGCATCGCCTCGGCTCGAGGACCTATGATTGTGCGCTCGAAGCAAGAGAAGTTCAAGACCCTTCTCGCGCCATGCCGCCCACGCCCTTCGGCATGCGGAGAATTACTTCGCAGCAGTCGCGTGTATCGGCCGGGGCAACGTAGGCTCTTGTCTTGGAAGCTGCGAGCCCGCACACTTGCGGTACCGGGCTCTTGATCCGTCCGCGTGGTAGCGATGACATGAACGTGCGACGACTGAGACTGTTGCTCTGTGTTGTCGGCCTGGTCGGGGCTGGGTTCTTTTTGGTTATCCATCCGAGCCGGCCGCTCACCATGTGGCACAAGGCAGTCGACATTGTCTCGGCGGACGGCACGGTTCTCCGCGGAACGCTGTCGCTTCCTCGTTGGGTTCGGAGACCGGTACCGGCGGTCGTCATCGTTCATGGGTCTGGCCCACGGACTCGGGACGATCTTCGCGGCGATGTACGCCGGCTCGTGCGTGAGGGATTCGGAGTGCTCGCCTATGACAAACGAGGGGTTGGGGCGTCGCAAGGGGTGTATCCGCGGAGCGACGCGATGGACTCCGAAGCAATCTTGCGATTGCTCGCGCAGGATGCAGCTGCCGCATTCGACCATGTTCGCCGGGAGAAAAGCATCGATCCCTCTCGACTCGGATTCTTTGGGGCGAGTCAGGCGGGTTGGATCATCCCGCTCGCTGCCCAACAACTGAGCCCGCAGCCGCGCTTTCACATTGTCCTCTCAGGTGCCGCGGTTTCAACCGGAGTCGAGGAGCTCTACAGTCAACTGACGGGCGACGGGCTCAGGGATCCCCAGCTGACTGATCCGGCCGAAATCAAAGAACGAGTCGACGGCTTTACTGGCCCGAACGGATTTGATCCCGCACCCTTGCTCCAGGCGCTACAGGTGCCGACGTTGTGGTTGCTCGGTGAAAGAGACGAAAGCGTCCCTACGTTTGCAACAGTGCGCGCGATCGACTCGATCCGAGCGTTCGTAACCACTCCCACACCGTGATCGTCTATGCAGAGGCTGATCACAGCCTGCGTAGCGTGAAAACAGGAGAGCCGGCGGCCCTCTGGGATGACATGCGTTCATGGTTACAGCAGAATGGACTCACGAATACCGCGAACGAAAGATAGCTCCCAGCAGTTGCAGGACGGTTCGATCACGAACTCTGGCCTGGGTGGCGGCGACCCTGTCGATCGCGAGAACCACGAAGCGGCTCTATTCTCATATTTTCGACGACGCGCGAGTCGCGACGGAACCGGATGCCGCGGCCGGTGGGGTCGCGGGTGCGAGCAGCGCGGTGGCGCGGTCGATGTGCGCGGTGTACGCATCGAGGATGCCGGCGGCCACCGTCACTTGCACTTCCGCTTCCTGCCAGCGGCGGAGCTCGAGCGCTTCGCGCACACCCGGGAGCGTCTTCACGCCATAACCGGTGTATTTCCCTGGGGCGTAGACATGGTGCACGTACCAGGGACGGCCCGGCAGTCCCTCGGATCGCGTGAGGGCGCGCTCGCTCTGCATCAGGATCGCATCGAGCGCACGTCGCGTCGCGGCCGAGATGGCTGCACCTTGCTTGCCGAACGCCTTGTCGTAGGCCGCGGCGCTTTTCTCGAGTGATTGCACCGCGTTCTGGAGCGGTGCGAAGTTGAGGTGCGGCACCGGATCGTCCGGCTTCGGAGCCACGTATGGTTTGTGGGGATTGGAGTACGCCGTGAACGTCCCCTCCTCGATCCTGCGATTTTTCTCCTCGGATTCCTCGCGCATCGTGTCGGCGAGCTTCTCGACTTCATCGGCATAGCGCTTCACGGTGGCGGCGAGAGCGGTGAACTCGAAGGGCAAAACGTCGGCGGACGCGAGGCGTAACGTCGCGCGCCCGGTCGTTTTGGCGAGCGTGATGCCGTACTCGAACGTGGGATCCATGAAACGCACGTAATGATCGTAGGTGTCGTAGATGGAGTGATACTGGCCGTACTCGTCTTCGCCACCGTACCCGAGGTTGAGCGCGGCGATTCCGAGGTGCTGGAGGAAGGGCGAGTAATCCGATCCCGCGCCGAGGGCGCGAATGCGCAGGTCGGATCGCTCGCGTGCAGCGGTGCGTTCCTCCGGCGTCCCGTTCAGGACGACTGCAGCGCGGGCGCGTTCGAGGACCGGGAGGTTCTTTTCGGGATCGACGACGTCGCGCGCCACCTGGTTGATGAATGGTTCGAGAGTGTGTGAACCGGCGAGCTCGATCATTCCACGGGCACTGCTGTCGGTGTTGATGTAGGCCACGGCCTTGCGGCGCAGGTCTTCGGCATGCGTCTCGACCCACTCGGTCGAACCCAACAAGCTTTGTTCCTCGCCATCCCAAGCTGCATAGACGATCGTCCGGCGCGGCTTCCATCCGCTGCGCACCAGCTCGGATACGGCGCGAGCTTCCTCGAGGAGCGCCACCATGCCGCTCGTCGGATCGGTGGCGCCGTTCACCCAGGCATCATGATGATTGCCGCGCATGATCCATTGATCCGGCAGCTCGGCGCCGGGAAGTGTCGCGATCACATCGTGCGCCGGCACGAGCTTCCAATCGAACGCGATCTGGAGATGCACAATCGCCGGCCCGGGACCCAGGTGATAGGGAACGGGCATGGCGCCGCGCCAAGTCTCGGGCGCGATCGGGCCGCCGAGCGCGCTGAGCAGCGGCAACGCGTCGCCATACGAGATCGGCAGCACGGGAATCTTCGTCAGCGTCCTCGCCTTCGCGAGATCGGGCTTGCGGGGTCGATGCGGCGCACCGACTCCCGGCGTGAGCGGGTCACCGGGGTAGAGCGGCATGTCGGCGACCGAACCGCGCTGCACCGATGCGTCGCTCCTCCAACCACCTTTGGGATAGACGTCGCCTTCGAAGTAACCATCCTCGCGCGGATCGGAGAAGATGATGCAGCCAATGGCCCCGTGTTCGGCGGCGACTTTCGGCTTGATGCCGCGCCAAGAGCCGCCGTATCGCGCCAGCACGATCTTGCCGCGCACATCGATGCCGTGCCGCTCGAGCTCCTCGTAATCCTTGGGGACACCCTGATTGACGTAGACGAGCTCGCCGGTCACGTCGCCATCCACGGAGTAAGCGTTGAACGGGGGCAACTGCTCGCTCTTCTGGCTCGACGTCGCATCCTCGGAGAGTGGCGGTTCGTCGAGGGAGAGCTTGCGGTGCTCGGGAGCGACGAGCTCCACCAGGCGGGATTTCGGCGTCGGGAAGAGAACGTAGAAGGTTTCGATGCGCGTCTCGTAACCCCAGGACTGGAAGAGACCGGCCATGAACTTGGCGTTCTCCTCTCCGTAAGGCGAGCCGACGTGGTGCGGCCGCGCCGAGAGACGCTGCATCCACAGGCGCAGGTTCTCGCGGTCTAGTGTGGCGTCGAATCGCGCCTCGACGCCACGTTGCTCCGTTGCGCGCTCGTCACTGAACCCGAGGAGCGGCTGCGCAGATCCGGCGCGCACGATGCCCGCTGCCAGCACCGCACCGAGGAACATGGCGTGAACAACAGGTGTCGTGCGCATTGCCAAATCCTCCCTCGACTTCATTTCGCGGCCCGTTGTGGTTTGCCGGCGGCGCGCGCCGGTCTGTTGCCGGTGCGAGCGGTGCGGTCAGTTGCGTTTGCCGACGGCGACCGGTGCGTTCTTCAGATGTTGATCGCAGAAATCCAGGATCGCCTTATATCCGACGAGCTGGTTCTTCTTGTTCCGGAATCCGTGGCCCTCGTCGTCGAAGACCATGTATTTGACCTCGACACCGTTGGCCTTGGCCGCGGCGACGATGTCGTCCGACTCCACCTTGAGCACGCGCGGGTCGTTGGCGCCTTGCAGCACCATCAGCGGCCGGCTGATGCTCTTGGCGTTGAACAGGGGCGAGATGCGACGCAGGCGCTCGGTATCGGTCTTCGGGTCGCCCATCTCGGTGTACAGCGCCTTGCGCTCCGATTCCCACCACGATGGGATGTTCTCCAAGGTGCGCACCCAGTTCGAGATTCCGAAGATGTCGACACCGACGACGAACTCTTCGGGCTTCAAGGTCAGCGCCGCGAGCGTCATGTAGCCGCCGTAGCTGCCGCCGATGATGCCGATGCGTTGCGCGTCGACATAGCCGAGGCCACCGAGGTAACCTTTGCTCGCCACGCAGTCGCCGAGATCGGCCTCGCCGTGCTTGCGGTCGTCCATGGCGAAGAACGTCTTGCCATAGCCGGAGCTGCCACGATTGTTGATGCCGTACACGACGTACCCGTGATTCACCAGATACTGGATGAGGGCGCTATAGTTGACGCGTGTCTGGCCACCTGGGCCGCCATGCACCCACACGAGCGCGGGGGCTTTGGCGCTGGAGCTCGCCGCGTGCGGCTTGAAGAGGATGCCCGGGATCTCGACGCCATCGTACGACTTGAAGCGCACGACCTGCGCGTCCACCAAATGTTCCGGGTCGATCTTCGGGCTCAGGTTCTGTGTCAGCTGCTTCGCCTGTCCCCCGGCCATGTCCCACACGTAGAGGTTGCTTGGCGAGCGGCTGCCGTTGAGATAGAAGGCCATCCGGCGGTCGTCCTTGGCGATGCGCACCGCGGTGATGTCGCCTGCCGGCAACTTCGGCAGCTGCACCTGCTTCTGCGTGGCGACCTCGACGATGTGGATCTCCGTGCGCGCATCCTTGTTCACGTTCACCAAGAGATATTTGCCGCTCTTGGAGAAGGCCGCCGACTGCACGTCCCACTCCGGCTTCTCGACCATCGTATGCGCCTTCGTCGCGAGATCCACCTTCACCAAGGCTTTGAACTCGCCGCCTTCGGTGCTCGTCATGTACAGACTCTTGCCGTCGGGGGCGAAGCTCTGCACCTCGTGCAGGACATCGCCCTGGTGCGGCGTCAGATGCTGCATCTGCTGCGTCTGCTGGTCGTACAGGTAGACTTCACTGTCGTTCGTGGTCACCGGCTTGTCGAAGGCGAGCCAGCGTTTATCGCGCGAGATGGTGCCGAAATCGTACCCGGTCTCGTTCTTGTACACCATCGTGCGCGCGTAGCCATCGATGGCGTACTCGTAGATGTCGAAGAACTTGTCGTCGCGCTCGTTCGACTGGACGAAGAAGGACTTCTCGTCGTCCGCCCAGCCGAGGAACTCGGCCTTGACGTTTTCGCCCGGCGTCAGGTCCTGGGCTTTGCCCGAGGCATCCTGCACGTACAAGTGCGTCTTCTCGTTGCCGCCTTGGTCCTGCAGGTAGAGGAAGCGCTCGTCGTTCGGGAAATAGCTGCGCACCGTGATGGCGAAATCGGTCGCGCGCGTGAGCTGTACCGGCGCGCCGCCGGCCACGGGGACCGCGAAGGCGTTGATCACGCCGGTCTGGTCGCTGCTCACCAGGATCTTGGTGCCATCGGGGGAAAACGAGGTCCCCGACATGATCGTCGTCGCCAAGAAATCCTCGATGCTGTATTGGGGAACGTCTCGCGCCAGGGCCGGGTGGGTGAGCGCGAGCACCAGGAGTGCGATTGCGGCTGCGGAGCCGCTGCGGCAGGCGAGACGTCGCATGGGGTCACCTCGTTGGATTCCGATCCGATCGGCTGAATACGGCGCAGAAGAGTGCTTGCAGTCTAGCACGGCAAACCAAAGATTGGACGAGGTTCGGCCTGGGGTTTGCTGGTTGCGATTTCGATGTTTCATTAGAATGGCGCCGGGAGCACGATGGCGGTGTGGCGGTTCAGGAGACCAGGAGCGCGACGGATGGCGGACCAGCCAGTCGAAAAGTCGGCAGAGGATCTGTCTCCCTGGACGTCCGGGACGCTCGAGCGCCCCCTGGCGGTGCTGGATCTGGAAACGACGGGGACACAGCCGCACCTGGATCGCATCGTCGAGATCGCTGTCATCAGAATCCTGCCGGATGGCCGCAGCGAATCACGTGCGCGGCGGGTGAATCCGGGCATTCCGATCCCACCCGAGGCGACGGCCGTGCATGGAATCCATGACCTCGACGTCGCCCATGAACCCCCATTCCATCAGATCGCAGCCAGCCTGGCCGAGTTTCTCGCGGGGTGCGACCTCGCGGGCTTCAACCTGGTGAAGTTCGATCTGCCGCTCCTGCGGCGCGAGTTCGAACGCGCCGGCATGGAGCTCACGCTCGCCGGCCGGCGTGTGATCGACGCCAAGACGATCTATCACTTGAAGGAGCCCCGGGACCTCGCGGCGGCGCACCAGCTCTATTGTGGCAGGGCGCTCGTCGACGCACACACGGCCGAGGCCGACGCGCGCGCTGCATATAATGTTCTCGTCGGTCAGCTCGAGCGGTACCCTGATCTGCCCCGGTCGCTCGACGAGCTGCACCGGCTCTGCAACCCTGTCGACGTCGTGGACGCCGAGGGCAAACTGGTGTGGCAGGGAGACGACGCGGTCTTCAGCTTCGGCAAGATGCGCGGTCGCCTGCTCCGCACCGTTCTGGCGGAGGATCGCAGCTACTTGCAGTACCTGGCCGAAGGCGATTTTCCCGCGGATTTCAAACGCATCTTGACCGCGGCGCTCCAGGGACGGCTGCCGCAGCGCGACCCGAACACCGGCGTCGTCGAGGACAAGAAGGACGCGGTGCAAACGCACTTGCCCTTTCCATGGAGCCGCTCATGAGCGGCGAGAAACAGCGAGCGATGCGACAGGTGCGCCCATGAGCGAAGTCCTGGTCAAAGTGCGCGGGCTGCAGGTGCACTTCCCGGTGCGCCGGAGCATGCTCACCAACCGTCCACAAGGGCTCGTGCGCGCGGTCGACGGCGTGGACCTCGACATCCACAAGGGCGAGACCTTGGGTCTCGTCGGCGAATCCGGCTGCGGCAAGTCCAGCACCGGGCGGGCCATTCTGCAGCTCGTCCGTCCCACCGCCGGCAGCGTCGTGTTCAAGGATGTCGAGCTCACGCAGTTGCGCGGCGCCGCGATGCGGCGCATGCGCCGCAGCATGCAGATCGTCTTCCAGAATCCGTATTCATCGCTCAACCCGCGCATGACGGTGGGGTCGATCATCTCCGAGCCGCTGCAGGTGCACGGCTTGGCGCGCGGCCGCGCCTTGCAAGCCCGCGTGCGCGAGCTGCTCGAGGTCGTCGGCCTCGATCCATCGCACCTGCGGCGCTTCCCGCACGAATTCTCCGGCGGCCAGCGCCAGCGCGTCGGCATCGCTCGCGCACTCGCGCTGCAGCCAGAGTTCATCGTCGCCGACGAACCGATCTCGGCGCTCGACGTGTCCATCCAGGCGCAGATTCTGAATCTATTGCAGGACTTGCAGCAGAAGTTCGGTCTCACCTATCTCTTCATCGCCCACGATCTCGCGGCGGTGCGACACATCAGCACACGCATCGCGGTCATGTATCTGGGCAAGATCGTCGAGTTGGCGGAAGCCGAGCAACTGACCGCGCGCCCGTTGCATCCGTATACCCAGGCGCTCATCTCCGCCGTCCCGGTCCCCGATCCGGAGAGCGAGCGCTCGCGCCAGCGCATCGTCCTGCAGGGCGATGTCCCGAGCCCGGTCAACCCGCCATCCGGCTGTCGGTTCCGCACCCGCTGCATGTGGGCTTTCGACCGCTGCACCAGCGAGGAACCGGTGTTGCGCGAGTGGGAGTCGGGCCGCGCCGTCGCCTGCCACTTGTTGGAAGATACCGACCCACCACATCTGCGCGGCGCGAACGTCCCCGCCATCAATGCTTGATCGCGTGATTTGCGCCCGCGAGGGTCCCCGCCATCGATCTTGATCGCATGATTTGCGCGGCCCGGGGTTTCCCTATCAGTGTTTGAATGAACGGCGTCAGAAGCGAAGGCCGAGTCGCACCGGAATGAAGTGCGTCGATTCGCCGACGGTGTTGGCCACGTGGTAGGTGGCGTCGACGGTAAGGCTCATGCTTGGTGAGAGCGGTGTGTGCACACCGAGACCGATGAGTGTGCCGAAGACCGTGTCGTTCAACGACATCGTCACTGGGTCGGCAGCGACATCGGCCTCGAGAGCATCGGAGCCGGGGCCGCTGGCGGTGAAGTCCGTGGTGCCGAACGTGTAGACGCCAAATCCGGCCCGCACGTAGGGCTTCACCACCCCCCACTCGAGGAGATCGAGCTCACCGATGACGCTCACCGGCAGGGCCCAAAGATTGCGCCCCCCGGTGCTCACGTTCGGATACGAGTCGCGAATCATTGCCTCGTACGCGTCGGTGTCGAGCGGGTGGCGCATGTAGCTCACCTCCACCCCGAGTGCCAGAACGGGTGCAGCTTTCCACATCAGCGCCGCGCCGAGCGTGAATCCGGTGCTCCACGCGTCGCCTGCGCCATTCTGGCCGGGGAAGCTGGCGCCTCCGGCGAGCGCGAGGATCTGTCCGGACGGGAGCGCGTTCGCCGCGATCGCCAGGTTCGACACGAGACCGACGGCAGCGGCCAGGGCTCGGAGGCGAGTGCGAACCCCTCTTCGGCATCGTGCCCTGTCGCGCATCACAACCATCCTCGCGTGTCCTGCCCAAAGCCGGGCGCACTCGGCCGGCAATCGCCCCAGCCCTGCGGCATCTTCGCATCCGCCGCCTCGAGCCGGCAAGACAATGGGAGTTGGACGAGATCGTTCAACGCTGGCGTGGACTTCAGGAGGAGGGGCAAGACTCTGCCGAGCGCGAGTGGCCAGTTTGGTGGGGGTGGCCAATCGAGCAAGCGGAAGGGTCTTCAACTCCATGCCCTCAGAAAGCATGGATGGATCGGCTCGTCACTCATCTATTTCGTGACAGTTCTCAGCTTTGATTTCAGCAGTTGAGCGAAGGGCAAGCACAATCCAGTCACGCTGCGGCGATTCAGCGCGACTCAACGAGCCTTGCGCGTTGGGAGCGCTCGAACGCCCTTCCCTCGCGTGGCGCTATCCGCTAGTGTTCCACGTCGAGCGCCAGGTGGTTTCTCTCGAAGGGACCGGACAGGGAGGATATGGACCCGCTTTCGGAATTCCGTAAGGGGATCGATCGCCTGAATCAGGAGATCCTGACGCTCGTTCAAGAACGCGCCGAGATCGTTCGACAGATCGCCCGATACAAGAGGGAGCATGGGGTCGCGGCCTACGATCCAACCCGCGAAGAGGCCATGCTCCGAGACTTGATGAGAGGCCGACAAGGCCCCTTTCTGGCCGCGGATATTCGAGCCGTATTCACCGCCATTTTCCGCGCATCGCTCCACTTGCAGCAGCGCGAGCGCATGGGGCGCCGCGTTCCGGTCGTCGACCCGGTCGTGACGCCGGTGCGCGTCGGACCGGTCGTGGTCGGCGCCGACGAGCCCGTGCTGTTCTTCGGGCCGTGCGCGATCGAGAGCGCCGACCAGATCGAACAAATTGCCGCGTTGGCGAGTTCCCTCGAGGCTCCCGCGGTGCTGCGTGGCGGAGCATACAAGCCGCGGACCCATCCAGAATCGTTCCAAGGTCTGCGGGAAGAAGGCGTTCGCCTGCTACGGGCGGCGGGCAAGAAGCACTCGATCCCGACCGTCACCGAGGTTCTCGACGTCTCCGCGTTGGAGTTCGTGGCGGGCGAAGCCGACATGGTCCAAATCGGCACGCGGAATATGTACAACACCGAGCTCCTCAAGGCGATCGGCCGCATGGGGGTGCCCGTGTTGCTGAAGCGCGGATTCATGGCGACTCTAGACGAGGTTGCCGCCGCCGTGGACTACGTGCGGGCAGGCGGCAACGACGCGGTCGTGCTGTGCGAGCGAGGCATCCGGACGTTCGACTATCGAACGCGCAACACTCTCGACGTTGCAGCCGTTCCGTTGCTCCGGGCGGAGATCGGCCTTCCAGTGATCGTGGACGTGAGCCATGCGGTTGGGCGCACGGATCTCCTCCTGCCGTGCGCCAGAGCCGCTCTGGCGGCGGGTGCGGACGGGTTGATGTTCGAGGTGCATCCACAACCAGAAAAGGCACTGTCGGACGCGATTCAACAGATCGATCCCGAATCATTTCTGCAGCTGGTCGAGGCTCTTGATCTGGGCGCCACGCGCCGGCGTCGGCAGCGCAGTTCCGCCGGCGCCGAGAGAGATCGAGCGGAAGACATGAAAGTACTGAAATGACCGACGAACCGAGACGTGTCGATGTGGAGCCACGGCGAAAGAGCTCGACCGACGCCGCCCAAGTCGTGCGAGGAAGGGCGGACCATCTGTTCGCGGAGAAGCAGCGCAAGATCGACGACTTCGACTTCGGGGAGAAAACCGCTGCGGTCTTCGACGACATGCTGCATCGGTCGGTGCCGTACTACGACGAGATCCAACGGATGCTGGCCCACTTGGCGGCGGACTTCGCCGTGGAAGGAACGGCGGTCTACGATCTCGGCTGCTCGACCGGCACGACGCTCGAGCGCATCGGTAACCTGCTCGACGGGCGGAGCGTGCGCTTGGTCGGGATCGACTTGTCCGAGGAAATGCTGGCGATCGCGCGCGACAAGCTTGCAGCAGCTGGTTTCCAAGACGTGGAGTTGCGGTGCCAGAACCTGGACACGGAATTCGGCATCGACGGGGCCTCGGTGGTCCTCCTGGTGCTGACACTCCAGTTCATTCGGCCGCTGAACCGCGAGAGAACCCTGCAGACGGTGTTCGACGGCCTGAACGAAGGGGGATGTGCCCTCTTGGTCGAGAAAGTGCTGGGAATGAACTCGACCTTGAACCGGCTGTTCATCGAGCACTATTACGACATGAAGCGGCGCAATGGATACAGCGAGCTCGAGATCGCGCAAAAGAGGGAAGCGCTCGAGAACGTCCTCGTGCCCTACCGACTCGACGAGAATGAGGCGCTCCTGCGCAAGGTTGGATTCCGATCCGTCGACGTATTCTTCAAGTGGTACAACTTCTGCGGCCTGGTCGCGGTGAAGTGAATACGGCGATCGTCGAGATGCGTCGGCTCCCCGGCATTCTCATCCGGCCGGGCAACGCCTTGTTTCGCCGAAGGAACCTGATCTTCCCGGTCGGCTTCGTGGTTGTGATGCTGGCCGGCCGACCGCGATTCCCGTTCGGTTCCCAGCACGCCGATCAGTGGATGGACGCCTTCGGCGTGCTCACCATGCTCGCGGGACAGTTGATTCGCGCCATGGTGATCGGGCTGGCGTACATCCAGCGAGGCGGCAAGGCCGGACGAGTCCACGCGGAGTCGCTGGTCGAAGAAGGCGTGTTCGCGCACTGCCGCAACCCGCTGTACCTTGGCAACATCTTGATCTTCCTTGGGATCTTCACCGTCGTGAATTCATGGGCCGGGTGGATTGTCGGTGTGCCGGCCGTCCTTTTCGCCTATCTGGCGATCGTGGCCGCCGAGGAGGATTTCCTCCGTCGGCAGTTCGGCAGCAGATACGAGGACTACTGCCAAAGAGTGCATCGGCTCTGGCCTTCGCTCCGCGGCCTGAGAAAGACGGCCGAGAGTTTTCATTTCAATGGGCGTCGCGTCGTCAGAAAGGAATACGGCTCGACGTTCGCATGGACAACGATCGTGCTCGTGTTGCTGGTGCTGGAGCGGATCGCGAACGGCGGGGCCGAGAGAGTCCGCACGACCTG
Source organism: Candidatus Krumholzibacteriia bacterium (assembly GCA_035649435.1). Classification (GTDB taxonomy): domain Bacteria; phylum Krumholzibacteriota; class Krumholzibacteriia; genus DASRJW01. The sequence goes on from DASRJO010000205.1 coordinate 18,509, forward strand.
GGCCTTTTACGCCGGGGCCTGGGGCCTCCTCTTCATGGCCTACCTCACGGCGAGATTCCTCAAGAAGACGGGCAGGCTTTGACTCCGCGCTGTGATGCCGATCGGCTTGTCACCAGATCTCTTTCCAAAGGCAGGCGCAATGGGAGGACCGCACACGTATTCCCGAATCCAGGTGCGGCATGAGAACGACGAGCAAGTATTGTGGGTCGCACTCGATGCGCCTCCAGGGAATGTCCTCGACCTCGAGATGATCGAGAGCCTGCGCGACATGCTCGCGGGCGCGGCGCGACGTTCGCACGTGAAGGCGATCGTCTTCTCCGGCACCGGCGCACACTTCTCCTATGGCGCGAGCATCGAAGAACATCTGCCGGAAAAGGTCGGTGCGCTGCTTCCCGCCTTCCATGGTTTGTTTCGCGATCTCCTGGATGTCGCACGGCCGACGCTCGCCGTCGTCCGCGGCCGCTGTCTCGGTGGTGGGCTCGAACTCGCGTCTTTCTGCAACTGGGTGTTTGCTGCTGCCGACGCCCAGCTCGGCGTGCCCGAGGTGACGTTGGGTGTGTTCCCACCGCTCGCGGCGCTGATCCTTCCCCAGCGTGTCGGACGGCCACGGGCCGAGGACCTGTGTCTCACCGGACGCATCGTTGGCGCCGAGGAAGCGCGCGCGATCGGTCTCGTCGATCAAGTGAGCGAGGATCCCGAGGCCGCCGCGCGCCAGTGGATCGCGCGAAACCTGCTGCCGAAGAGCGCCGTCGCGTTGCACTTCACCACACGCGCCGTGCGCGAGCCACTGCGCGCGCGGCTCCTGGCTGACTTGGATGCGCTCGAGCGCTTGTACCTGCAGGACCTCATGCAGCGCACCGACCCACGTGAAGGGATTCGCGCCTGGATCGAGAAACGCCAGCCGCGGTGGACGAACGAGTGAAGCGCCCCCAGTGGACGAGCGGTCGAGCCCAGGTCGACGAGGGATCGAGCGTGGGTGGAGGAGCGATCGAGCGCAGGTGAAGGAGCGATCGAGCACCCAGGGTACGAACAACTCCTCGTGCCTGTGACTGTAGTCCGGGGGCGCACGAACCCCTGGAGCGCGCGGTCGCGAGGCTGTATCATGGAAGCCTCATGCGACTTGCAGCCGTGGTGGTCTGACCGGCCGCCGCGACGGAATCACAGCGGAGGAATCATGCGCGGCTGGCTGGCAATCCCAGGCATCGTTCTTTTCATCCTGCTGCAGCCGGTGCATGTCTCCGGCGAGTCGGCCCCGATCTTTCTCGACGGGTTCTTCACCGATTGGACCGGCACCGTCGAGCACGCGGATCCCACCGGTGACAACGGCTCCTCGGGGATCGATTTCAGCGACGTGGATCTGGCGAACGACGCCGACAATCTGTTCCTCCGCTTTGCGATCGGCGTCGAGCGTGGGTTGCAGGTCGCCAACAACATCGAGCTCTATCTGGACACGGACCTCAACGCCGCGACGGGTCTCGTGGTCGGGAACATCGGCGCCGAGCTGCAATGGCAGTTCGGCGCGCTCGTCGGACGCTACTATCGTAGCAACGGGACGAGCGTGCAAATCCGCCAGGACGACCTGCGACTGCGTCAGCTGCCGTCGGTTTCTTCGACGGTGTTCGAGGTTTCCATTGGGCGCGATGTGCGCCCCGACGGCACGAACCTTTTGTTCCCGGGCACATCCATGCGAGTCGTGCTGCGCGACGTGGGCGCGAGCGGCGACCGCGCCCCGAACACGGGTCTCACGCTCACCTATTCCTTCGACGCCACACCCGTGTCACCTCCCGATCCGATTTCCTTGGCGCGGGTGAACGGCTCGGATGTCCGTGTCGTCACCTGGAATGTGCGCGATCTCGAGGGCACGACCAACGGCTTCAACTCGGCCGTGACACCGAATGCCGACCGCATCTTCTCCGCTCTCGATCCCCAAATCGTCAGCTTCCAGGAGATCTACAACGCGACACCGGCGCAAACGGCAGCACTCTTCGAGAGCTTCCTGCCGTCGGGCGCGGGCCAAGTGTGGCACGCGGCCGAAGTGAACGACTGTATCGTCGTCACCCGCTTCCCGATCCTCGGCCAGTGGGCGATCGACCTCAACAACGCGGTGCTCTTGGACGCCGAGGCGGCTCTCGATCGCGACATCCTGCTGGTGAATGCTCACTTGCCTTGCTGCACCAATGATGCCGGCCGGCAGAACGAAGCTGACGCCATCATGGCGTTCTTCCGTGACGCCATGACCGCCGGCGGCACCGTCACCGTCCCGGAAGGAACGGTGCTCATGATCACGGGGGATCTGAACCTCGTCGGCTTCGCACGACAGCTCGTCACGTTGCAGACCGGCGACATCGTCAACAACGGCAGCTTCGGTCCCGATTTCGCGCCGGATTGGGACGGCACGGATTTCGCCGATGTCGTGTCGAGCCAGACGGAAAGGCGCTTCGCCTACACCTGGAGGAGCGACGGATCGACATTCGCTCCGGGCCGTCTCGATTTCTTCCTCTACACCGATAGCGCCGTGCGCCTCGAACGCCACTTCAGCCTCTACACGCCGGAGATGTCGCCGGCGCAGCTCGCGGCCTTCGGCCTGCAGGCGAACGACGTGACCGCGGTCTCCGATCACCTGCCGCACGTGGCGGATTTCCGCCAACTGCGGACGAGCGCGGCCGAGGAAGTGCTGGCCGCGTCGGGCGGTGTGCGTATCGCCGATCTTTCCAGCTCGGCGCCAAGCGGTGTGCGTTTCGCCGTGACCCTGGAACAGCCCGCGCATCTGCGGGTGCAATTGTTCGACGTGCGCGGGGCGCTGGTTGCGACGTTGCACGACGACGGAACCGGTGTCTCCGCTGCGGGCGCTCGAGTTTTCGACTGGGATGGGGCCAGCCGCCAGGGCACGGTGGCTGCGAGCGGCACCTACTTCGTGCGTGTCGTCGCGGCCCCGCTCGCGCCCGGCGCGCGTGAACAGTCGGCGGTGGCGAAAGTCATCTTCATCAAGTGACGCCGTGTTCCGCCGCCGCCAGGCCTGTGCGAGATGCAGCATCCGGAAGATTCGACTACAGTGAGAAGGGAATCATGACCGCTCGATCCTCTTCGATGAACTTTTCGCTGCGCAAAGCCTCCTGGATGTCGACCACGTGCAGCTTCCTGCTGGCCCTCGTGTCGATCCAGCTCGGCCGGCGCCTGAGCATCGCCGAGCACATGTCGATGTTCAACTGGATGGCAGCGGTCATCCTGGCGCTGGTTGTTGCCGGCTTCGTCGCGGCGCTGATGTCACTGGTGAAATCGCGCGCCAAGAGCGGTTCATCCTGGCTCGCTGCTGGGCTTGCGCTCCTGCTCCTTTTGTCGTACCTCTTCGACGATTGAATCGGAACGACCTCAGCCGAGCTGAAACGGATCCGTCCCGGCAGACAGAATCGGAACCATCCCGGCCAGACAGAAGTGGATCTGCCGCGGTGCTGCCATCCGGCGAGTTTCCTGGGTTTCTCATTTCGCGCGAGTCCCGCGCCCCTTGATGTTGGCGATGATCGAGTGCAAGGTGGCGTTGTCGTTGTCGAAATCGCCATGCATCGTACTGCCGCTTTGTCGCGAAGGCGCGGGGATTGCGCGCACGAATCGCCGCACGTCGCGCAGTCGCGGCCGTTGCACAGCCTCGTCGAAGAACTTTTCCATGCCGAGAATCGGGATGCGCGTTCCGCCCTCGAACGCTTCGGATACGAGGTAGAGGAGCGATCTCCCATAGCCGAACAACGGCCGGCAGCTGGGGTCCTTTTCTTCGGCCTCCGCGCTCAGGTGGTACTGGTGGTACTCCCGCACCTGTCGCGCGCGAAGACACGGCAGCAGTGTGGCATCGAAGACGTCCGTGCGGACTGCCGGAGCCATGAAATGGACCGAATCGAACTGCCAGCCCAATCGCACCAGAGCATCGAGCAGATGGCAGTGAACGATCGAGCCCGCCGAATGGCCGATCAAGTGTAAGCGCACACGAGACGGGGCGAACTCGGGCACCGACAGCCCGAGATCGAAGAGCTGATGCACGCCGCTCGTCGGGCGCTGGCCAATCGCCTGCGCGTTCTGCTTCATCTCGTCCCAAAGCAACGTCCCGGGCCCAGCGAGAGTCCGTTCCAGTCGTGTGTTCCACCACTTGGACACCGCGTCGCGCCAGCCCGTCGCCGCGCTCGGTGTGTCCTCGAGCGCGTCGGCGACGCGGTTGCGCAAGGTCGACAACACGTCGGTCTCCCACATGAGAAAGATCGGAAAGATCTGAGCGTCGTACAGCGCTGGGATCCAGCGGGCTGCTGCTTCGGAGGCCGACTTCTCGCCCGTGAGCCCTCCGTGCGCGTAGAGCGCCACGTCCACCGTGGCGCGCTTGCCGCGCTTCCACAGCCGGCGCGCGGAATCGAAGTGAGTCTCGAGCAGAGTTTGGAGATCAGAGCGCAGGGTGCGGAACTTGCCGCTCCGGCTCAGGTCGCCGTTGTTCTCCATGTTGACGATGAAGGGAGCGATCTCGCGCTGGCAAAGGACGGGCTCATTCGCGAGGGTGACACGTCCACGCGCATCCGTGCGCAGTGATGAGCTCGCAGAAATGGCCTGATGTTGCACGGTGCTGACGCCGAGCTGCGCCACCCAGCAATCCATCGCGTGATCCATCCAGTCGGAGTAGGTGAGCGTGGCGAAGCCGCCATCACCCCAGCTGGTTCCCCAGGAATTGAGCACAAGAAAACCGCGTGCATCGTAGCCGATGATGACGAATGCATGGCCGCCGTCAGCTGGTGTCGCGCCACGCGGTGGCACGAGCCAGTCCTTGCGCGCGGCACCACGCAGATCGAAACCTTCCGCCCAGCCCTCGTGACAAATCGCGCTGGCGTAGAGCACGCCGACCTCGTTCAAAGCGATATGCATGTCGGTCACGGAGCGGGGATCGACGCGATAGTAAGCGCCCAGCGGCCTCTTCGCGGCATCCTGCCACCAGTCCCGTTTCGGATCGGGATGTGCGTCCGGCATGCTGATCTCTGTCCAGAGCGCCTGTGCGGAGGCGCCGTGCCGGTACCAGCCTTTCATGGCGCCGCGCAGGCTCGAGCCCACCTCGGCGTGCGCGCCGGGGAACTCGTCGTAGCGCCGGGCCATGGAGTAGAGCATGAACGGAGACACCGAGGCATCGGGCTCGCGCTTCGATTTGCGCAGGAGGTAGTTCACGACATTGGCGAGCGCGAAGCCCGTGCAAGCCGACGTCTCGCCCTGATCGAGAACGGGCAGCCGATCGGCGGCGCTGGCGACGAGTCGTGTGGTCGGCGCAGTGGCGATGACGGGACGATACGGGCGATCACGCAGATCGAGCCGGTCGGGTACCACAGGGCGCAGCCGTTGGCGTGGACGCGTCGCCATAATGCGCGGAGTCTAGCACCGATGACACCAGTCGCCCAATGGAGAGTTGCTCCAACGCCGCGGCCCTGTCTGCAGCCCCGCTCACAACCCGCGAGCACCCGCTGTCCACTGTGTTTACAGCGTCCTCACCAGCGCGCGCTCTCTGTCCTGGCGCTTGCAACGTCGCGCTACGACGCGGCCCCCCGCTGCACGTCGCTTCGCTGCACTGCACTGCACGGCGCTGCACTGCGCTGCACAGGCGGCACGAATATTGCACTAAATATCTGCATGGCTCTTCGAGTCCTCTCGTTAGCTACTTGACATTTGTATCGTGCTTGTCTATATTGATCGAGCAGTCCCGACCACCGATTCCTCCCAAGGTCAGGTGCCGTGGGAACCCAAAGATTGATGCGTGCGCCGGCTTGGACCGGCGGGGCCACCGTGTTTGTTTCCTCGGCCCTTGCGGACGAACTGCCTCTCCTCCTGGCAGAGACCACTGCTCCATTCGGTTCCGCTTCCGCTGCGATTGAGAATGCGCCTGGCCCGCAGCCCTGGAGTGCGCCTGCGGTAGGGCATCCGGTGATTCTGCCGTCCACGGTTGACGAGTGCGATCGGCTGTTGCTCGGGCTCGCGGCGCTCGCGTCCGTTGTGGCACTGCCGATCGCGCGCGCGTCTGCGGCCGTCGTCCGTCGCGAGGCCTGGCGTGCCTTTGGCTACCTGAACCAAAGCGACTTCACCCGCGAACGCCTGCAGCGCAGCCCGCGCTGGCCGCGGGAACAGGCACGCCTGCACACTGTCCTCGAGCAGTACCCACGGCTCGCAGAGGCGTTTTGCGGAGCCGATGGCGGCGAGCCGCTCGGTCAGGTAGCGACGATCGAGATCGGTCGTGCGGCGACGGCAGACACACTTCTGTGCTGGATCAATCGCGCCCGCACTCAGCCCTTGCACGAGCTGCGTGCTGCGGCGGCTGAAGCACGGCGAGCGCAAACCGAGAGCGATGGAGCGAACCGAGGCAGTCACTCGGCCGAGGAATCGAACTCCGACAGTCGCTCAGCCGATGCTGGCGAAGGGGACGCGGCTGCCTCGCTCGGCCGATCGATCGCAGCGGAGCTTGAACAGGAAGAGTCCGAAGAGAATCGAGTCCTCGTTCGCCGGAGTATTCCACCGGATGTGAAGCTCATCTTCGAATCCGGTCTCGGGCTTTTTGGGAACCACGATGGTGGTGACGCAAGCCTGGCTGGGTTCGTGCAAGCGCTCGAAGGTGAAGCATCGAGCGTCGGCGTCGTGCCGCCAGAGGACTTTCGGCCGCGGCTCCGGCGTCTTGGCGCATCGAATCGTGGACGAGCTGCATTCAGACAGCGCGTGAAGCCCCTGGGTCGTGGAGTGGCGCCGAAGGCGAAGGACCTGCGGCAGTCCAGAGCTTTGCAGACGCCGGCGATGCGCCAGGCGAGGCAGTGCCTGGTGGAGTTCGATCAGGTGCGCCAGCGGCTGGTGCGTTTCGAAGGCAAGTTCGCGGCCTGGGATGCCGAAGACAGAGCGGGCGGGATGGGGACGTCGCCGGGCGATCTGAAGAGGGGGGACGACAACGCAGGCCGAACCGACGGTCGGAAAAAGCCGCGGGCGCGTGTTCGTGCGTTGCGTCGTCTCGTGGGGGTGCTGCAGTCGCTCGTGCGTCTCGAAGGCCGCATCGCGATCGACATGGCGGCGTTGCTGCTCGAGATGCACGAGCATCGGGCGTGGGAGCTGCTCGGGTACTCCGGCTTGGAGAGCTACGTGGAGAACCGTCTGGGCCTCGGAGCCTCGATGGCTCGCCAGCGTGTGGCGCTCGCTCGTGAGATCCGGCGGTACGGCTACGTGAGCACGGCCTACCAAGGCCGGGAGATCGGCTTCGTGGCGACGCAATGGGTGGCTCGGACTCTGCGACCGACTCGTGGGGAGCCGTCGTTGCAAGCGCGCTGGGTACGCCATGCGAAGGAACGGACGGTCAAGCGCTTGCGGGACGAATCGTCTGCTCTGGGGAGCACCCTGCTCGAGGCCCAGGTGGCGATAGCCGAAGCGATGACCTCCCGGCTGGGTGTGCAGGACCAGAGCGTCAATCGAAATCCATCGGCCGACGGCTCGACGGGCGACAATCGAAATCCATCGACC
>DASRJO010000206.1:0-15469 GCA_035649435.1 Candidatus Krumholzibacteriia bacterium
CGGAACTCCGCCCCGGCAAAGCCACACCCGGTCAGACCGCGCGTTTTGGCCACGATGTAGATCGTCTCGGGGTGACCCGGCTCGATCCTGCCCTGACACATGGTTCCCTCGCGATCGAAATACACGCCGAGCCAACCCGAGTCACCGCTCTCCTCGACGTGAGCCGGTGACGCGCTTTTCCGCTGCGTGATCCACTGGCGGGACTGCTCCTCCGTCTGAATGGCGCCCGGGCTTTCCCCGCAGTAAAAGGCATCGTTCGAGATGGGATGCTCTCCCGGCCGGCCGTTCTCGTCCACGACCGCGATCCCGAAGGTGTCGGTAGCGTCTACCAGGTAGCGCTCGCCGTTCGACCCGTTGCGGAACGTCACGGGCACCGCGCCGTGGATCGGATGGCAGTAGCTGATGACCGCCATGCCGGGCTCGACCCAGAATTTGACACCCGTCCCGTCGCAGGAGAGGGCGAGGGTGAAGTAGATGTTGACCGGTGTGCCCACCGGCGGCAGGTCCAGTCCCGTGATCGTAAAACGCATCATGTCGGCGCTGCCAGCACTCGCGTCGGTGCGCACGAGAGCGAAGGTGACACCGGACTGCATGTCTTGCTCGGTCAGATTGCCCTCGAACTGCCCACTGACCCATGTGCGTTGCGGTGCGAGCGGCAGGCCCCCTGGCACATGGAGCCAGATTTCGTCGTGGATGTTCTCGAGCGCGTACGCCGAGGAAAGCCACGGGAGGGTGAAGCAGACGATCATTGGAATGAAACGATAGAAAATTCGCATGACCGATCTCCCTTAGGCAGTGACACCGAGGCAGGGAGTTCCGCTAGAGAGCAATGGAAAGCTATTGCGATGGGAGCGCAGTGTCAAGCAACTCGAGCCGTCGACTGAGTGCTTGGATCAGCGCGGGGATTCCGGTGCCGGCGGTGCCAGCGGTGGCGCGGTCGGTTGCTTGACGGAGCGCGGTGCGCGGACCTGCGACGTCGCCTGCATGCTGCGCCAGCGATGCAAAGGCAAGAGGCCGAGGCCGATGAGACCGAGCTGCGTGCCGACGAAAGTGAACATCCAGAAGATGGCCGAATCGATGAAGCCGTAGGCATGGAGACCCACGCCCAGCATGTTGGTGCCGAACCACGACCAGCTGGTGACGATGTTGCCGGCCACCGCCATGACCGCGAGGCCGCGCTGGCGGATCATGCCGCCCCAGCGTGCGTGCAGCACGAGCGCGTTCCACAGAACGATGAGCAGTGCGCCGTTCTCCTTGGGATCCCAGCCCCAGAAGCGGCCCCAGGATTGGTCGGCCCAAATGCCGCCCAGGATGGTGCCGACGAAGCTGAACAACGTGGCGAAGCAAACGATGCCGTAGATCATGCGCGTGAGGCTGGTTTGTTCCTGGGCGCCGAGGCCACGCGTGAACACACCGCGCAAGATGTAGAGAATTCCCAGGAATCCGGCCAGGAACGTCGACGCGTAGCCGAGCGTGATGACGACCACGTGAGTGGCGAGCCAGAAGTTGGTGTCGAGAACGGCCTGCATCATCGTCATCGTGTCCCCGTCGAGCGACAAGTTGTGCGCCACGAGCAGGGTGAGGAAGCCAGTGCCGGCGGCGGTCACCGCCCCGATGCCGTTGCGATAGAAGCGCTCCAGCACGAGACCGAGCACGGCCGCACCCCAGCCGACGAAGATCGCCGACGAGTACAGATTGGTGACCGGCGGCCGGCCCTGAATCACCGTGCGCGCCACCAGGCCCAGCGTGTGCAGGACGAGCGCGACGCAGAGCACCCAGAGCGCCGACTTGACGAGCGCCGGAGTCATGCGCAGCCATGACAGCGCCGCCAGCAAGAAGACGATCACGTAGAGGCCGATGGCGCGCAGGAAGATCGCAGCGTGATTGAAACGCACCTCCATGTCGATCTTGCGCATCAGGCGCGGCTGAGCCGTCCCGAGCCACTGCTGGTACTGCGCCACCGCGGACGCGAACACCGCCGGATCGTCGTCGCGCCAACCTTGCATCACCTGCAAGTAGGCGTCGGTGGCGGGTGAATCCCCGCCGTGCTCGTCGACCTGATGGCGCTCGGCCGTGATCGTCGTCCATTCCGTGCCCGCGGCAGTGGGCGGCACGAGCAGGAGCTCCGCCACGGATTCGGCATGGAAGTAAACGCTCAAATGCTGCGCCAGCTCGAGGATGGCGCGCTGGTAAGAATTGCGGTCGCCCGCCGGCACCTCGTTGGCGCGCTGGATCTGCGCTTCGATCTCGGCGCGTCGAAGGACGATCTCGTCGAGCGAGAAGTACTTGCGCTCGGGGTCGGCGCCGAGCACGGCCTTGATGTCGGGATGGTCGATGCGGACGATGCGGTAACCGCGTGCGACTTCGGGCCGCGCCATCACATCGAGCAACCATTCGAGGGCACTGCGCTCGGCGTGTCCTTTCGCCTCGCTGCGGTCGGCGGTGCCATCCGTCTCGGCCAGGTAGAAGCTCTGTTTGTTCGACACGATGAGCAAGGTCGAGCGTGCGAATGTATCCAAAGGCTTGGGGCGGCCGAGATCGACGATCGGCAAGCGGGCGAACTGCGACAACGCGAAGCGCCCGTCGCGCGCCGGAAGCAAGGCCGCGCCGGCATAGAGCAGCGCCAACGCCAGCGCCAGCCATGGCAGTGTGCGCAAGAGCCGGGCGGATCGTGACGGAGTGTTCATGCGGTTCGTGTCCTTCGGATGAAGCGCAGCAGATGGGTGCCGAACTGGAGCATCATCCCCAGCGCCCCCACGGTGCAAGCCACATAGGGCAGGAGCCAACCGGGATTGCGCACGACCTGCAGCACTGTGCCGCCATCGCCTTGTTTGAAGCTCGCTTGGTAGAACGTCTCGCCGCGATAGCGCAGCGGGTTGTTCATGTAGATCAGAACCTCGCGGTTCTCGTTGTGCGTCGGGTCCACGAGGCGAATGTGGCTCGAGAAGTTGCGCGGGGTCTCGGTCCCGAGGTAGCGGTCGTGTTTGAAATCGAGGAGCGAGATCGAGTACGGCTTGTAATGACGCACGTAGCGCAGCGCCATCCGGTACGTCTTGTCGCCGACCTGGACGTCCTGAAGCCCGAATCGCGGCACGAGCGTGAAATAGAGCGCCGCCAGATAGGTGCCGAGATTGCGCCCGTCTTTCAGCACGCTGACGTATGCCGCCGGCAGGTCGATCTCGTCCTGGTCGACGCCGCTCGACGGCGGCCGCGGCCTGGCGTGGGCGCCGAGCTCGACAGCGAAGCCGCTGTTGGCCACGGGAGTGGCGGCGGACGTGGCGACGTCCTGGGCGCCTTCGAACAGCTCGGCGTTGTGAAAGTAGGCTTCGACCTGCACGTCGAACGGCAACCGGGTGTCATGGATCAGTTTCCCTTGGTGCAGGCGGGACTCCGGGATCGCCACCACCCAGTCGCGCGCCGGGTCAGACGGGTCGATGATGACGAGCTCGACGCTGCGCGTGTCCTCGGCGAAATCCACCGTTTGGCCTTCGTCGATGCTCATGCGGCTCTCGTGCGCTTTCAGCCCGGTGACCAGCTCCCCGACCAGAAGCAGGATGAGGCCGAAGTGGATGAGGAGGATCCCGGCACGTTTGCGGTTGTAGCGGAAGCGAACCGCGTGTGCCGTGACCAAGTTGATCATCAACAAACCGCCGATGACCCAACCGCCGGGGAACGGAATGCCTCCGGGGACATCCCAGTGGCGCGGCAGAAAGATTCGAAACGGGATCCAGACGAAGAACGCGCGGAAGTAGGTCCCGAGCGTCGTCCAAATCCCCATGTCGATCTGCGCCCAAGTGCCGGCGAAGATGAGGAAGATGGAACATGCGAGCAGCGCGACCGTCAGGCGCAACGAAGCCAGGGGTTTGATGAGCGCGCGAATGGGAGATCCGCTCATGACTGTTGTCTTCACGACGCTCCGTGGTCGAAATGAATGCCGCGAGCGAACTGAACGAAAGTGTTGTGTTGCTTGGCGACCAGGGCCTCGTCGCCGGTCATCTTGACGAAGTAGGTGAAATCCTCACGTGGGATCAGCACGATGAGGAGGCGCTGTGCCGCGCCTGCCGCGTGGATTTCGAGCAGCTGCGCCGACACGCCGTCGATCTCGATCCCTTCGATCGGCTGTTGCGCCAGATCCGCCACCGGTTGCAGACCGATCTGGCCGCGCCAGCGATTGACATTGGCCAGCATACCGCCGACGGCTCCGGGGAAACGCGTGATCGTCACCTCGGCGCGATACGCGCCATCGACGACGGACATGGAGGCGAGCCGGGACGGATTGGTCGCCTGTGACTCGACCCAGCCCGAAGGGGTCGTCCAATGCAACGGGTTGTCTCCTGGAGCGCTCGCGCCCGCCATGCTGCCGGGGTCTGTGGCCGGACCGGCACCTCCGGCTTCGAGAGGGGGATGGCCCAGCGGCAGCTCGGAGGCAACGACGGCGTGCTCCACGCGCACGGTTAGCATGAACGCTTCGAATGCCGCAGCATATTGGCCAATACGCTCAGGCTCATCCATGACCAGGAAAAACCAAACCTGCTGGTCACCCGGCAAGATCGCGGCCAGGATGCGACGCACTGGCTGGTTCGCATGCGCCACCCCCGTCATGTCGACCAGATGGACGGTGCGGCCGGCGATGTCGACGCTCCGTGCGACGCGATCCAGGTCGGCGGGCCCGATGGGGCCGAGACCGATCTGCTCGCGCCAGCGGTTGATGTTCGCCAGAGGGTCGCGCGCGGCGAGTGCCAGCGGCGTGACGCGCAGCTCGAGTGGCGGATTGCTCTCCGGCTCGAGGAGCAAGGTGGCGAAACGCATGCCTTCGCCAGGCCGCTCCGCCCAGCCCTTGGGCAGCTCCCAGCGCACGGTTTCCGTCGCCGTGGCTTCGGTGGCAGGCATCGGTTCCCCGGCAGGCGCACCGGCTGCTGGGGCTTCCTTCGGAGCCGAATAGGTGCGGATGTCGTCCTGGCTGCAGCCGGTGAGGATCAACACCAGTGTGGCCGTCGCGGGCAGGATGGACTGCAAACCGTGCGATCCCATTGGCAAGCCACTCCATGGTCGAAAGGGAGGAGGCGCTACCCGGAGTATCCGAGGCGAGGCTCCATAGCCACCCGTCTTCCGGAACTTAACGGATCGCGATACCCGGTGGAAGGACGTGCGCCCGAACCCGCGCCAGCGCTGGGATGGACCCGCCGAAGTCTGGGGCAACCCGTTCGCCGGCGTGCGTCGGCATGGCCGCGTGGAAACGGATTTGGGGCGGTGGCGGGACCGCTGGGGCAACACCCCAGCCGGTGATTCAATCGCGCGGCGTTTGAGCCTTGGCACGTGCGAAGGCGCGCAAGCTGGCCGCCAGGGCCCTTGCTTCGCCGGGGGAGGTGGCACCTTCGGCGGCCAGGGCGAGGCGCTCGAGGCGTGTGATGTCGGCACGCCGGCGCTCCTCGAGGTTGCGGATCATATGATTGCATGTTTCGCCGAGAGCTTGGAAATGATCTCGCCGGCGCAAGCGCACGGTGTGCTCGAGGTCGCCGCGCGCAACGCGTTCCAAGTGTGTCTGGATGCGGAGAATGGGGCCTGAGCTGCGCTGGGTCAGGACCACCGTGCCTACCATGACGCAGAGGACGAACAGCCCCGAGAGCGCGAGGATCGAGCGATGGAAGTCACGATCCTCACGCGCGAGCTGCCTGCTGATCGTGGAGTCCTCGGCGATTTGATCGCGACGCGCCGAGCTCAGGTCGCGCAAGGTGATATTGAACATGACGACGAAGGAAAGTGTCGCCAGCGCCACGAGCGTCGTGATCGGGAGCTGCGATGTCCAATCCACCCAGTAGCGTCTGCGCCTGAATGCCGAGGAGGGTGCCGCGGCCGCCGCCCCCGGCGGACTCGTTCCCACGGGTGCCGATCGTGTCTCCGAGCCGGCAGGTAGATTGGCCGTTTCTTGGAACAACTCGGTGGTCATGGCGCAGCGCTCCTTCCAATTGCCCCATGTGAAGTGAGCAGATTCCAGGCCAAACCCAATGGGGTCCAACGGGGAATTGGATGCGAGCGCGCATGCACTGGGATCAATACTCTTTGGTCCAGCCGAAGCCGAGCCCGGTCTCTCCACCGACGCTGTACAGCGTTTCGAGGGTGAGCCGGCCGCTCAAGAAATACTCGAGGCTCAAGACGTCGTCCGTCGCCCGGTCCAGCGAGTACGCATAGCTGAGGAGCAGCTTCGGGCTCAGATACTTGCCGAACGCCAGGCTGCCCACATTGGCATCGGACGCGCTCGTGCCGCCCGGCGCCGCCGAGTTGCTGCGATACTGCAGCACGTCGATCCCGAGTTCGCCGGCGACGTTTTCCTGCAACGCAGCAGCGCCCATGGAGAGGACGATCGCCGCCGCCCGCTCGCGCAAGATGTTCGATTCTTCGTCGGACAGCTGGTCGAATGTCTTTCCCAAAGAGAGCAGCGCGATGATGTCCGTCTGCTCCATCTCGGGCTCTGAGTGCAAGGAGAGCTCGGGCTTCTGCGTCGTGCCACCGACGACGACGAGAATCTTGGTGCTGGACACGAGCGTCGAAAGCTGGATGTCGAGGGCAGGATCCAAGCTGTCGTCACCCTGGAATCGAACCGTGCCGCGGTCGAGCCCAAGCGTGCGACCGACGAGGGTGTACGTGCCGCGCACGGCGCGCAGCTCGCCGGCGACGACGGGCTTGCCGCCCTGTTGCGTCACCTGCAATCGCCCGGCGACCTCGACGTCGAGACCCCGCCCCCGTACCGCCAAGCCGCGCGGGAGATCGATGGTGACATCGACATCTGGGCGCGATCCGCGCGGTGTCGCGGCCGATGTCGACGAGTCGGCTGGAATCTCGGGAGCACGCGCGGTCTCGAGCGTGTCCGAGGCGGTCGCAGCCGGATCCCTGCCGGCCGCCGTCATGGTTCCGGGCAACAAGACCGATTCTCCGGAGCTCGGATGCAGATTCTTCTGCGACTCGGGCACTTTGATGAGACCAGAACGCACATCGATTCGTCCTGCGATGCGCGGGCTGCGCTTGGTGCCGGAGAGTTCGCCACTCGAGCCGAGGACGATTCGCACATCCTCGCGGACGAGGAGCTCGACGTCGGACGTGCGCATCGTGCCCGCGAGGCGGGGATTGGATGCGCGACCATCGGCGGCGAGGGCGAAGGCCAGCGTGCCGGCGAGCGTCGCGCCGCGCGGCAGGAGAAAGTCGAAAACGGCGAGCGGAAGCGCGTCGGCGAGCAAGCGCAATGCGAGTGTTCGTGCCGTGTCCGCATGCACGTACGGTGCTGCAAGAGACAGACGCAGCGGATAGGACAAGCTCCCGTTCACCAACGGAGCGGTGGCGTCGCGGATGGCAAGCTCGATGGCGACCTCCTCGGTTTCGGCATGCGCGGCGGCGGTGGGGCGTGGGGCCGTGCCCCAGATGGAGTCCGCGCGCGCATCGCGGCCGCATTGCGCCACCAGATCGGCGACGTAGTCGGCGAGATGCGGCGAATCGGGGAACGCGATGCTCGCCTGGGCGCGACCGGCGATGGCCGTCGTTGTTCCTCCCAGCACGATCCGTCCGCCGACGCGAGCGACATCTTCGGGGCCGAAGGCGCCGCGCGTGCGCGTGGTGTGGAAGGCGAACGGCAACGCCGTGAAACGCACGTCGCCCGTGACCGGGCCGGGTTCGAGGTGGATGCGCGGTGGATAAAGTTGCACGCGCGTCGGGCTCGAGGCCGTGCCCTCGCAGTAGGTCCGTGAGCTGTCGCGCAGCGCGACGGATGCCGACAGTCGGCCGTCTTGTTCGGTGACGTCGAATTGCAACACCGCGACAGCTCCTCCGGCCATGCGGACACCGGTGACCTCGCCTTGCATGTGCAAGATTCCGGGTGTCTCGGCAAGAAGTTCGATCCGCGCTCGCCGCGGCCAGAGCGCTGGGGTGATCCTCGAGGATGGCGGTGTCTCCGGCAGGTCGAGTGCGACATGCGTCTCGAAGCGAGATTCGGTCGTGCCCAGGCGGCCGTCGGCACGCACGCTTCCGAGACCGCCGGTGAGATCGAGCGAATCGACTTGCATCCACGCCGAGCCGAGCAGAATGCGGAACGGGTGGGAGGCTCGCAGGTCCTTGTCGGCGAGCACCAAGCGCAGGCTCTCGACGTCGAGGCTCCAATCTCCGTCGCGAGCCAAGCGCACTGCATTCTCGATCTCCAGACCTTGGCCGCGAGCGAGGAACGACAGTCGCGAGGGCAATGCACCTTCCTTACCCGCGCTCCAGTCCGCTCGCACTTGCTCGAGCCGCACCCAGGGGGTTGTGACACCGCGTTCGACCACGAGTTGCGCCCGCGCAACAGATGAATCTCGGCGCGCCTCGATGACGATGTCGGTGGCGTTGTAGCCCGCAACGGCCAAGTCGCCACGCGCGTTCGCAGTGAATGTCGCGTTCCGGCGTGGACCGAGGAGCGTCGCCTCACCATCTAGCTGAGTCGTGAGCTCCGGCCGCGCAACGAGCGTGCGCAGGAACGCGGACTCTGCGACGCTGAAGGTGCAGCCGAGATCGAGATCCTGCGCGCGGATCGCGCCATGCACGTCGACGCGCGTGCTCTCGATGCAAGCAGTGGCCGCATGGATTCGCAGGTCGTCTGGTGTGCCCTCGACGTACAGACGAAGCGAATCGACCCAAGCCGTGCGCCCGCCATCGATTCGCACATCGATCCGTGTGCCGTCGGGGTGCTTTTCCGTGTCGACCTGCAGCGTTCCCGCCAGAGGGCCGAGGCTGTCCACATGCACGCCGCGGAACATCGCCGCGAGCGTTCGCGGTCCCGGCAGGTGGAACGACCCGTCCGTGGACGTCGCACCGCCCGGAAGGAGGCGGCCGTCGAGCTCGAGCCAGAAGGGTGCGTCCACCCCCCAGTGCGCACGCAGCGAGTCGGCATCCCCGAGCCAGCCGATGCGTTCGAGGAGCGCCGGAAACTCCGGCCACGCGAATCGCGCACGGTAGGTTCCGGTGTTGTCGGCATCCAGATCCCCGCTCAACCGTGCGTCGCCGCCGCTGCCGCGCAATTGCAGGTCGTCGACCTGCAGCCGGCGCGGGCGCGAGGTGTATCGGATCACTCCCGCGCCCTGAGACGAAACGGGTGGGGCGGAGCCGGATCGTGTGTCGAGAACGACCTGACCGAATCGGGCCTGGATGGTGGACGCGATCTGGACCTCGGTCGCGAAACGCAGATGCATGTCATGACGCGCGGCATGCACTTGGAGCTTCGAAACCGAAAGGCTGTCGAGACCGAGCTCCCCATCGATTTGCAAACGCGTGTCGTCCCACTTTCCAACGCTGCCCTGCGCCTCGAGCCGGAGGCCCGCAATGGGGGCGCCGCGACGTTTCTGCCACTCGCCGGCAGCGCGCAATTCGATCGGCGGGAACGCGCGCGGATGCACCCAAGCGAGCCATTCCGTGCCGCTCGCCTCGAGGCTCGCGCGCACCATCAATGATTCCGGACCTGCTGCCACAGTCGTGTTGAGCCGGAGATCGGCGATCTGCAGGTCGCTGCCATGCAGCTCCCATGCGCGCGGACTCCGGATGAGAGCGGCCCGTCCGCTCTTGAGCCAAGGATGCGGCAGGAACTCGGTCTCGAGGCGCAGGGAGGGCTCGCCGTGCAGAACCAGCGCGCCTCGTGTCGTACATACCAGGCCCTCGGTTTCCGGTTTGCCACGCAACCGGGCCGCGATCGCGGGAAAACGGGCGAGCTCCGTCGTCCCCGGTGTGCGCACGATCGCTTGCATCAAGAGCGAGTCGACATCGACGCCTCGGCGTACGACACGCATGTCGGCGCGGATTCCCATGTGAATGGGAATCGAGTCGCCGGCAGCACTCTGCAAGCGCATGGTGAAGCGATCGGGCCCCGAGGCAGCGATGTCGAGGGACATTGGCCATTGCGACTCGAGTCGGCCCCGACCGCCGCCGTTCGCCACGCCGCGCTCGAGGTCCAGATCGAGCGCCAGCGAGTCGACACGCCAGCTATCTGCCGGCCCTTCGGCCCGGGCGTTCTCGATGCGCAACCGCGGTGTGCGTTCGAAGCTCGTGTCCAGCATGCCGACGAGACGGATCCTGGACACCAGGTGCTGCGGGCTGGTGCGCAGCCAGTCGGCGTCGAGATCGAAGTCGCGGACGGCGATCGAGGGCAAGCCCGGGAGCGAGCCGCCGCGCGGGAACGAGCGCGCGCCGGGCTCGCTCGCCGCGTGTGCATCACGGCTGCGCAGGCTTGCCGCAATCGCGGGGACATCGAGCTCGAGACCTTCGATCTTCACGCGGTCGAGGATCAGGTCACGCCGTAGTAAGGGTCCATAGACGAGCGCGACCTCGATTTCGTTCGCGGCGGCGAGGGTCGAATCCAGGTGTGTCCACTCCACGCCGTGCACCTCGATACGCCCGAGCGCAGGCCACCGGGCAGAGGTCACGTGCAGTTCCCCGGGCAGCGCCGCCGTCAGACGCCCGAGCGCGAAGCCGAGGCAGAGCTGGCGCACGGGAGGGAGCAGGATTGCCGCCACCATGACGAGAACGATGACTCCGAGCGTGAGGCCGACGATCGCCAGCACTTTGGTGCTTCGACGTCGCGCCCGCGGGGAAACCGTCCCGATGGGACACCACCAGTCTTCTAGAAAGCCGGGCCCGCGGTGAAGTGAAACACCCAGCGCGGCTGTGACGTTTCGTGAAAGGTCAGTCGATAGCCCACATCTGCCCGAATCGGTCCAATTGGAGTCGTGAGCCACACTCCAGGTCCCACGGCAACCTCCACATCCCGACCGGCGACGTCGTCCAAGGTTCGCCAGACCTGGCCCGCATCGACGAACGCGGTGCCACGCAATCGCCACGCGATCGGAAAGCGTAGCTCCAAGGAGGACTCGATTTTGGCTTCGCCTCCGATCGGTGCTCCGCCCTCGTCCAGTGGGCCGAGCTTGCGCCGGTGGAAGCCGCGATGCGACGACGCGCCACCTGCATAGAAGCGCTTGTTGGGCAGGAGATCGACCGACTCCGCCGTCGGTGTCGCTGCGCCGACGAGGGCTCGCAGGGCGATCTGAGTCCGGGGGAGA
This sequence comes from Candidatus Krumholzibacteriia bacterium, assembly GCA_035649435.1. GTDB lineage: Bacteria > Krumholzibacteriota > Krumholzibacteriia > DASRJW01. The sequence continues at coordinate 11,064 of DASRJO010000206.1, forward strand.
ATCGGCACGAAGTAAGCAGCCCCGAGTGTGGTGGTGGCGTATGAATTGTCGGTCCCCAGGTCCTTCGGCGCCCACTCGAGACCGGCTCCCAGAATGTTGCCGCGCGTCGCCATGATCGGGTCGTCGGTGCGTCGCCTGGATCCTTCGAACCGCAGAGCGGTCAACAGCCCGTCTTGCGCTTGGATGAGGGAGCCAGAGAGTTTTTCGGTGACATTGACATGAGACACGTCGATGCCTGCCAGAAGGTGTGTCTCGAAAGAGAAATTATATCGCAGCGAGAGCAGGCCACCGGCGGAAACCGTCGTATAACTTTCCTCGTCCTCCCGCTCCGCGCGCAGGGTCGGAATGAGAAATGTATTCGGTCCTGCGATCGCGGGCCACCAGGTCGCAACCTCCGTCTTCTGCAGCAGCGACGACGCCGTGATTCCGGCGGACAATCCACGCCCTCCGCCAAAAATGTTGCGGTTCGTCCAGCGCGCGGTGCCCTGGAGCGACTCGTCCGTCCAGTAGCGGAGCGAGGTCTCGATGGTGCTGGGACGGCGTTCGACGAGAGTGGCGACGACATCGACGGTGTCGTATGCCGCATCGACGATCTCGAGCCGGGTTTGCAGGAAAAGACCCAACGTGCGCAGGTTGTTCCTGCCCTTGCTCAAATCGTTGGGGGAGTAGATGTCTCCACGTCGAATCCCGATGGTCTCGCGCGCCAATCCCTCGAGGTCGGGTCTGACGTCGGGGAGAATCAGGTCGCCGAAGTAGTACACGGGGCCGGGTTGGATGACGAAGTGGACGTCCACATGGGTCGAATCACGCCAGTCGAGCCGCGGGGTGACGGTCGCGCGCGCATGACCCTGATCCACGAGCTTTGCTTGCACCTTCGTCATGCTGGCTTCGAGTTCGACGTCCGCGAGGGCCTTGCCGGGCGCGAGTGTGACTTCGCGCATGGTTTTTTCGCTCAAAGTGGCGGGCAAGCTGTCCAGCGCCACGCCGGTGACGAGGACGGGGGGTCCCGGATCGATGTGCAGTACGAGCGCGATGCGCCGCCGTTTCGCCACGGCCTTTGCTCGTGGATGGAGGCGCGCGTACGGGTAGCCCCGGCGCGCCAAGAACAATGTGGTCCGGCGCAGGTCCTCGCTGAGATTCTCGGGCTGGAAGGGTGCCCGTTCGGTCCCGAGCAATCCCGATGTTGCGGCCACCGCCAGTCCGCTCTTCAGTTTCGATGCGGTGTCGCCATCGAGGCCGGTGATGTCGAAGCTGGAGACGGTCCAGCCACGGTAGATTTCCCAATCTTCGCCGGCAAGCGGTGCCGCGAAGACTACTAGCAGAATCCATCCAGCCAGGACGAGTGCACTCGACCGCCGAAGGTCCAAGGCGCGATGCGCACAGCGATCGAGCCGCGTGATCGGAGAGTGTATGCCGTCGCTGCGCACGACTGGCCTCGAATCCAGCCTCATCCACCGAATAGTACATCAAGGGATGCGAGGGCTTGCCGCGTTCGCTGCCCGGGCACGAGAGCGGAAAGGATTTGCCTGCGGTTGCTCCCACGTGACAATATTCCCCATCGCGTTGGTGAGTCCCGTCAAGCTCGGAGGTTTTCAGTGAGCTGGAAGAGAGTCTTGTTGGCCGGAATCGTCGTTGGCTTGGTGCCGGCGATGGCGTCGGCGCAGCGGAGCGCAGGCGGCGCGCCCGGCCCGACGGGCATGCACCGGTTCGAGATCACACCATTCGTCGGTTATTCTTGGACCTTCTCCCGCGAATTCTATTACGGCCTCACGGCCGGACGCGTCGACATCGAGGACAGCGCCATGTGGGGAATCGCTCTCGACATCAACCTACCCCAAAGTCCGGGGTCGCAGATCGAGCTGCTCTACAACCGCCAGGACAGCAAAGTCACTTTCACCAGCTTGACCGGCCCGTCGGGCCTCCTCAGCGTCGAGGACGATTTCGCGGTCGAGTATTGGCACGTCGGTGGGATCTACGGCATCCCGCGCGGTCGAGCCCTCCCATTCACGATGCTCACGCTCGGCGGCACCCGTTACATCTCGGAGGGCCTCGGCGAGGACAACTGGAAGTTTTCGATCATCTTCGGCCTCGGCGCCAAGTTGTACGCCAGCGATCGCATCGGCCTGAAGCTGCAAGGGCGGTTTCCCTTCTCCATCTTCAGCTCCGGGGGCGCCGTGGGCTGTGGCTCGGGCGGTTGCTACACGTCCATCGGCGGCTCGGGTCTCGGACAGTTCGACCTTTCCGCCGGCGTCATGCTTCTCATGTGACGTGAATTCGAGCGACGGCATGCCAACCTCGAGCCGCCCACCAGCCTGCGAAGATCGCCAAAGCAAAAAACCCCGGCGCCGCGGATGCGGGCGCCGGGGTGAACCCATGACCTTGAGCATGGACGCGCGACGCGCGACGCGCGACGCACGCGGTCGGCCGTCGAGGCTACATCTTCTTGATGAGCGGTAGTTCGGAAGCGATCTGCATGTCGATGAGCAGGCCGATCTGCCGTTCCACCTGAATGAAGCGCGCGGCGCTGGTGGCGGAAAGTGCCTTTTCCACCTTCTTGTAGTAGGTCTTCTGCAGCTTCAGTCGATCTTCTTCGAGCTTGAACGCGGTGTCCACCAGCTGCTTCGCCTTCACATCGGTCATGCTGGCGTAGTTCGTCGCGTAGTCCTTGATGTTGGCGAGGCGTGCGTCACCGATCTTGGCGAGCTCGAGCTCGTACTCGCGGTAGATCGGCCAGAAGATGGTGCCTTCCTGATCGGTGAACCCCATCGTTGCGGTGAGCAATGCGGTTTTCTCGGCCTTGAGATCGGAGCGCAGCAGTTCCATGTAATCGTCCTGCGCGAAAGACGGCGCCGCCAGGACAATGAACAACAGCATCCAGGATGCACGAATGGCTCTCGAACTGAACATCTCTCTGTCTCCATTTCACACAACCGCGTCGATTCGAGCGCGGAGAAACTGGCACTCGCCGGTGCGCGACACTTTGCCGCTCACCACTGCGTGTGGCCAATGGTCACTGACTGGGCGGGCCGGGCGGAAAGCGCTGGAAGATCCCGGCGACAGCCTCCTGGATACGCAAATTGCGCGACTCAGCCGAGGCGCCGGGGTCGACGGTTCCAGTGCCGGTGCCGCGCCAGGCGAGGCCCTTGGTGCCTGTATCGAAGATATCGATGATCAAAGTGCCCTCGGTGTACTGGTCCGCCACGACCTGGCTGCCACCATACCAACCGTAGTATCCCCACCCGGTATAATACGACGTGAAGTCGATTTTTTCCTGTGTCGTGGCCATGAAGTTCACGACGAAATCCGTCGGCCCCGTCGACTGCTTCGTGTATCCCTTGCTGGCGAGATTCTCGTCGACGGCGGCGACGATGCGCTTTTCCACCAGCTCGCTCATTCCGCGCGGCCGCTGCTTCGCGGGCTCGGCGGCTTCCATCCACGTGTACGTCTTGTACTTGCTGAAATCCACCGCCGGGTCGAAGTCGTGGTTGTAGGCGATGCTGGAGCATCCGGCGATTGCGATGCCGGCCACGAGCGCCAGGTGGTGCAAGTGACGGCCCAAGCCACGGATCATTCTCGTCCTCCCTGCGAACCCTCTGATTCCCATCCAACGGCTGAAGCGATCACAACAGCTTCCGGATCTTGGCGAGACCCTTCTTGATCTCCTCGGCGGCGAGGTCGATGGAGGCGCCGACGCCTTCCGCCGTTTCACCCATGGCCGCTGTGAAGGGCTTGGCGCGTGTGTTCAGCGCCTCGATTTTCTTTTCCAAGGCCTCCCATTCCTGACGGGCTTCGGCCTTTCCCAGGTGGATCTTGAGCGCGAGCTCGTCACGCTCCTTCTTCAACGAGGCGACGATCTCTTCGATGCTGCGGCGTTCGTCCGGCATGATGGCACCCCTTTCTCGCTCTTCGCTGGGGATGACGAGGTTGGCCGGCATTATAGCGGATCGCAACCGGCACCCGAGCCCCCGGAGGGCGGATCCTCGGTAGAGGGCCGGATGCGCATGCACGCTCCTGCGCGCTCTTCATCCACGACACCAACCAATCGGCTCATACGGCATACGTACAAGAAGATGGACCATTGGACGAGGAGGGGTGTGCCATGAAGAAACCGGTTATACCAATGCTCGCAGGGCTGTTGACCATCGCGTCACCGGCAAGGCCTTCGGACGGCGACATTACCATCCTGGCCGAGGTGAGCGGGACGGGCCGCACCGAGGCACGGCAGTGCGATTTCTGGCGCGTGCAATGGAATCATGCTTCGCCTGACGAGGCCAAAACTCCTTTCGGCAACTGTCAGCCCCCGGTGCTCGAGGTGTACGCCAATCTCTCGGGTGCGAGCGCCGGCGGGATCACCGGCGTCGAGTTCGGCGTGCGCCTGGGCGCCGACCGCTATCCGGACCCCGGCT
>DASRJO010000207.1:0-12053 GCA_035649435.1 Candidatus Krumholzibacteriia bacterium
CATCGACGCGCATCCCGCCGAGACGCAGGCGATGCGCCAGCATGTCGCGGAATGGCGGGTGTCCGCACGTTGCGCCGTACTGCAGCAAGGGCTCGCCATCGCGGCGCAGCACGTCGTCGAGGCAGCGTCGCAGACTGTCCATGGGAAAGAAGCGCTCGTCAGGAATGAGACCGGTGAAGTCGATGGCATCGGTGCCATGGATCTCGATCCCCGTTTCGGCTTGCGTCTGCGGCAAGAGGCCGTCCAGACCCGAGGCGAGGCGATCGGTCCAGCGCGACCGTTGAACGGGCGGCGCAGCGTCGCGATGCCCGAGCGCGAAGCGCGCGCGGCCGACGACACGCGTGCCATGCCCGACACGGGCTTCGACGAGACCTGCAGCAGCGAGCGAGTCGTACGCGGATGTCACCGTGGCCCGATTCACGCCAAGGCGGCGCGCGAGTCCGCGCGTCGCAGGCAGGCGACTGCCTGCGGCCAAGTCGCCGCTCTCGATCAGGCTGCGGATCTGGGTTTCGATCTGCCTGTGGAGCGGCGAATCGCTCGTGCGTTCGAGGAGGAGCTGCATTGTCCCTCCAAATGGACGGTCCAAACTGGCAGCCAAAGCGTAATCTTTCACCTCAAACCATGCAAGATCCAATCCTATGCCGAGATGGACTCAAAAGTGGACCGGTCCAATCTAGTAGCCATAGCTCGCTGGGGCCTCGAGCGAGAGAAGCCGTGACTTGGCGCCCGACGGCCGCGGTCTGTCACCTGGGTTACGCTGGCAGCGAAGATCCAACGTCGCTACGCTCGCAGCACGCTGAAGAGCGTCCGCTTCCACCGCAGGGCATCGATCGCCCAGCAGACCGTGACGTTCTCCGGGCGGCTCGTCAGCGCGCTCCACGCCGGTTGGTTGATGTCGTCCTTGGCCCGCCCGAAACGATCGACGACGGTCATGCCGCGTGTCAGCTCGCTCCCCGTTTCCACCTCGACGTAGTGACGGCTGTTCGAGGTGCACACCTCGGGGTCGAGCGCCACTGCCATCGCGACGGGATCCGGGAGACCCAGACCGGGGTCGCGGCTCTGCGTGCGGGTCGACTGCATCACAACGTGATTACAGTCGAGCGTGAACCGGGCGAGCTCGTTGTCGAAGCCACGAATCGTTTCGATGTCGGGCCCGAGCAGGTTGGCGCTCCCGCGCGACAGTTCCCAGCCCACCATCTCGATGGGCAGGCCGGATCGAAACACGATCCGCGCCGCTTCCGGATCGATCCAAATGTTGTACTCGGCGGCTGGCGTCACGTTGCCGGCGGTACAGGCGGCACCACCCATCACGACGGCGCGTCCGACGCCGTGCACGAAGCTCGGATCGCGCCTGACCGCGAGTGCGATGTTGGTCAACGGGCCGAGGGTCACGAGCGTGAGGCCTGGGTGCCGGCGGACGTTCTCGAGGATGGCGTCCACTGCCGATTGAGTCGACGGCCGCCCGGCGGGCGGCGGATAGTGCATGTTGCCCATGCCGTCATCACCGTGAAACCACTCGGCGTGATAGTTGTCGCGCTCGAGCGGCTTTGCCGCACCCAGGTACACTGGCACCGTGGTCCCGCACAGTTCGACGGTGTACAACGCGTTCCGTGCCCCGCGCTCCAGAGGCATGTTGCCGGCGACAACCGTGATCCCGGCCACCTCGACATCGGGCCAGCGCAGCGCCATCAAGAGCGCCACCGCGTCGTCCGATGCGGTGTCGGTGTCGATGAGAAAAGTCCGCGGCATGCCGACGCTCCCAGCGATTTCGACGCATGGTAGCATCCCGGCTTCCAGGAGGCGCGCGTGAGCGTCGAGGGTTCGATTCGGCGGGTGATCGTCGCAGGCAGCGTGAACATGGACCTCGTCGTGCGTGCGCCACGCCATCCGCGCCCCAACGAGACCGTGCTCGGCGACAGCTTCCAGATTTTCCCGGGTGGGAAAGGCGCGAATCAGGCAGTGGCCGCGGCACGGCTCGGCGCCCATGCGACGCTCGTGGCGCTGCTGGGGAAGGACGCCTTCGGTGAATCGCTGGACGCCTTCCTGCGATCGGAAGCGATCGATGCGAGTTTTTTGGGGCGGGTAGAAGTCGCGACCGGAATCGGGTGCATCGTCGTCAACGCTGAGTCCCAGAACACGATCGTGGTGGTGCCAGGCGCAAACGCGCTCCTCGGGCCCGAGCGTGTCCAGGCCGTTTCGGTGGCGGCAGGCGACATCCTCGTCAGCCAGCTCGAGATTCCACTTCCGACAGTGCAGGCGTTCTTGGCGCACGGCAGGCAGCGGGGGGCGACGACGCTACTGAACCCGTCTCCAGCACAGACGTGTCCGCCCGCGCTGCTCCGACTCGCCGACATCCTGGTGTTGAACGAAATGGAGGCGGCATTCTTCGCGGGCATTTCGACGCTCGATCCCACCGACATCGGCGGTGTCATGGACGCCGCGACGACGCTTCGCGTGCACGCCGACCAGTGGGTCGTCGTGACCTTGGGCGAACGCGGCGCGGTCGCGGTGCACGGCGACAGTCACCATGCCATCCCGGCGCGGCAGGTGCGGGCCGTGGATCCAACCGGTGCAGGGGATTGTTTCGTCGGCGCGGTCGCGGCCCGATTAGCGGCGGGGGACGAGATCGTGCCCGCTCTGCACTACGCCAACGCCGCAGCCTCGCTCTGCGTGCAGAAGCCGGGAGCCGCGCCATCGCTGCCGCATCGAGCCGAGGTCGAGTCGGTGCACTAGGATCCCAGCTTCCCGCATGGACCTGAATGTTGCGAGTCTGGCTAGCAACGCTTTGGTCAGACGCCGTACACGCCGTCGACGATCGAGTTCATGCCGAAATGAGCGAACAGCCGAGGGGTCGGCGCTCGCTGCTCCCGCGCCCGGGCGCGCGCCTTTTTGGCTGTCGGAACGGAAGCTGCAATCGGCGGCGATCGCCCCGGCCCATCCCTCCCGAAGGGTCGATGAAGCATGCATGCATTGTTGCGGAATGCTGCTTTCGTTTTCGTCGTTTGGTTGGGTCTCACGTCATTCCCGGTCGAAGCATGTCGCGGGCAGGTGATGATCAACGAGATCCTCGCCGATCCGGTGTTGGATTGGGATGGCGACGGCATCGCCAACTTCCGAAACGACGAATGGCTGGAGATCGTCAACATCGGTCCGACCGCGGTGTCGTTGGAGGGTCTCTATGTGACCGACGCCGCCAACGACTTCCGTTTCGGATTCGCCGGCACCTTGGCGCCCGGCGTCACTCAGGTCGTCTACGGCAGCCAGAGCGTGGCGTGGGAGACGGCCACGGGAGCCAGCATCGTGGGGCTGTCGCTCAACAACGCCGGCGACACCGTGAGACTGTTCCATGTGAGTGGTGTCGATACGGTCCTCGTGGACGAATACATCTACGCCGCGCACGAGGGGCTGGACGATCGCTCGACCGGCCGCCACCCGGACGGTGCCGCGACTTGGTTCGTGTTCGATTCGCTCAACCCTTACACGGGAACGACGGCGCCGCTCGGAACCATGTGTCCGCCTACGCCCGGGCTGATGAACGGTTGTCCGGTTCCCGTCGAGGGCACTACCTGGGGCGAGGTCAAACAACGGTACAGAGCCGGGAGGTTGCCATGAGGTCGCCTTCGAATCGAATCGATGAGTCTCGGGACCGCGTGCGCTCGGGCTTCGGGATCCGAGCCCTCGTTCCCGCGCTCTTCATCTGCATGCTCGCCGTTTCGTTCTCGGACAGGAGAACCGGAACCGGCGTGGGGAGCACCTCGGAGCACGAGTCAGGACCGGGTCGAGCCCTGCTGCAGGCGCTCGTCGTCCCGCAGCTGAGCGCCCCGTGCTTGTCTGCGATCGGGGACGCGTTCCGCACCTGCACCAGTCCGGGGCCGGGCGGAATCGTGAGCTGCACCGTATCGCTGATTCGGATCCTGGAGTCTTGTCCGTGAACGGAGTCGAAGGGTGAGCGCGCCGTCCTAGATCTTACCGAGGGCGCGCAGAACGCGATCCGGTGTCATCGGCAGCTGCGTCAAGCGCAGGCCGGTGGCGTGCCGGATCGCGTTCGCGATTGCGGGCGCCGGACCATTCGTCGGCACTTCGGCGACCGATTTGGCGCCGAATGGCCCGGTCGGCTCGTAGGACGCGACGAGGAGCGTCTGCATCGCGGGCATGTCGTCGGCGTGCACGAGCTTGTAGTCGACGAGGTTCGGATTCAGCAAACGGCCGTCCGCGTCGTACAGCATCTCTTCGCTCAGGGCATAACCGATGCCCATGCTGACGGCACCTTCGATCTGCCCTTCTACCAGCGCCGGGTTGATGGCGGTGCCGCAGTCGACCGCGGACACGAAGCGCAGCACACGCACGCGGCCAGTCTCCGTGTCCACTTCGACCTCGGCGAACTGGGCGGAGAAGGGTGCAGGTGAATCGCGAATGCAGAACGAGGCGCGGCCGATGATCTGTGTCATCTCCCGGTGCATGGCGAGATCGGCGATCTCCTGCATCGACAGGCTCTGCCCGCTGTCGCTCCGCACTCGGCCGTCGCCGCAGTGCAAGCGCGAGACCGGTGTGTCGAGCCGCCGGGACGCCACGGCCAACACCAGATCACGCGCCTCTTCGGCCGCACGCCGCACGGCATTGCCCGACACGTACGTAATGCTCGAGGCGTAGGCGCCCACGTCGTAAGGAACCAGGTCGGTGTCAGCGGCATACACATGGATCGAATCGAGCCCGATGCCCAGAGTTTCGGCCGCGATCTGCGCCAGAATCGTGTCGGCGCCGGTGCCGAGATCCGTGGCACCCATCGTCAGGATCCACGTCCCATCCTCGTTGAGCTTGAGCGCGGCCGCACCCCAGTCCACGCCCGCCACGCCGGAAGACTGCATTGCCAAGGCCACACCGATTCCGCGTCGCAGCTCGCCATGGCGCGGCATCGACTCGCGCCGGTCCCAGCCGATCGCGCTCGCGCCCTGCTCGATGCAAGCGTCGAGGCCATAGCTCTGGATCTTGCGCGTCCAGCCTTTGCCCTTGGCCTCGAGTGCCGCGGAGACGTGATCGATGTCGCCGGCGCGGATCGTGTTGCGACGGCGCAGCTCCAGCGGGTCCATGCCGAGCTCGGAGGCGAGCTCGTCGATGGCACTCTCGAGCGCGAAGAAGCCTTGCGGTGCGCCGTAGCCGCGGCAGGCACCGGCGACCGGATGGTTGGTGTAGACGACGTCGCAATGGAAGCGCCGGGCCGCGGCGTTGTAGAGCGGCAAGGTCTTGTATCCGGCGCTGCCCGTCACCGTGAGACCGTGCGTGCCGTAGGCGCCGGTGTCGGAGAGCACGCGCATGTCGATGGAGGTGATCTCTCCGGCGCGCGTGGCACCGATCCGCAGCGCGAGCTGCATGGCGTGGCGCGTCCGGCTCATGGCGAATTCTTCGGTACGGTCGTATTCGATCTTGACCGGCTGGCGCGTCGCGAGTGTGAGTGCGGCGCAGGCGTCCTCGATCGTCATCTCTTGCTTGCCGCCGAAACCGCCGCCGATGCGTGGCTTGAGCACGCGAATGCGCCCGAGAGGAAGCTCCAACGTGCGCGCCAGCAGCCGGCGCACGTGGAATGGCACTTGGGTGCTGGTGCGCACGACCAGGCGGTCGTCCTCGTCGAGCCAGGTGATGACGACGTGCGGTTCGAGGCTCACGTGCTGCACCGCGGGGACTCGGTAGGTGCTGGAGTGGACGACATCGGCGCGGGCGAAGCCGGCATCGACATCGCCGACCGCGAAGTCGAGCACCGCCACCAAGTTGCGCTTGGCATCGGCGATGCCGGTGCTTTCGGCTTCGTCGTGGATGATGCTGGCCCCAAAAGCGAGCGCGTCGTTCGGGTCGAAGATCGCGGGCAGAATCTCGTAGTCGACGCGAATGCGGCCGAGCGCGAGAGCCGCGACCTCGGCGTCGACGGCTGCCACCAGTGCGACACGATCCCCGACATAGCGCACTTTGCGATCGAGAAGGTAGGCATCGTACGGCGATGGTTCCGGATGGCTCTGGCCGGCCGTCGTGTGCGGAACGCGCGGCACGTCGGCATGCGTCAGCACGCAGACCACGCCGGGAAGTGCGAGCGCGGCCGACGCATCGATGTGGCGAATGCGTGCGTGCGCGTGCGGGCTCGGGAGGATGCGCCCGATCAGCATGCCGGGGGGATGGACGTCGTCGGTATAGACGGGCCGGCCACGCACGAGCTTGTCGCCATCCACTTTGGGGAGTGAATGTCCGACGGTGGCATGTGCCCGTGTCCGTGTCGCGTCCGCGGTCTCAGGCATCCGCGTGCCTCGGGCCGAGCTGATCCTGGTACTCCCGTGTGGCCGCGAGCGGTTTGACGTAGCCCGTGCAGCGGCAGAGCGTCATGACGTCGCGCAGCTCGGCGTCGCTCGCCGCCGGGTCACGGTCGAGCACAGCCTTCATCGACAGCAACATGCCCGGGATGCAGTAGCCGCATTGCACCGCTGCATGCTGCACGAACGCATGTTGCAGGGGATGCAAGGTGCGCCCGGCCAGGCCCTCGACCGTGTCGACTCGGCAGCCCTCGGCCTGGAACGCCAATGTGCTGCAGGAATCGACCAGGGTTCCGTCGACGAGCACGCTGCAAGCGCCGCAATCGGCGGTCTCGCACACCCGCTTGGCACCCGTCCAACCTTCGCGGCGCAAGACATCGAGGAGCGAGTCGTGCATCCGCACTTGGTACTCGTGCGGCGCACCGTTCACCACGAGCGACAGGGGGACGCGATCGTCGTTCATTCGATCGTGGTTCATCGCATGGCCTCGGGTTGAACTCCGACGCAGTACGACGGGCCGTCGGCAAGGTCGGGAACGCGACCCGCTTGGCGCGGATCGGCGACCCATTCGAGACTGCGGCGGACGAGAATGCCGCACACATGCCGTCGCCACTCGCGTGTGGCGCGCATGTCGCTGATCGGGCGGATGAAAGCGCGCACCGCTTCCACGGCGCGCCCCACGCGCACAGGCCAGTCGGCGCTGCCGATCGTCGCGCCGAGGACCGCGGCCTCCGCTTCGGGCACCCGAGTGACCGTGGGATGCACGGCGCCGGCCACGATGCGTGCCGTTCGCACCACCTCCTCCTCGGTGTCCAGCGCCACCGCACAATTCACTTGGGCGAGATCCTTGACGACGCGGCCGATCTTGCGGAACTGCGCGCGCCAAGGACGTGTGTGTGCAGGAACATTCACAGCGAGCAGCAATTCACCCGGCAGGAGCGCGGTTTGGAACGGGCCGGTGGCGAAGCCATCGAGGGCGAGCACGCGGCGCTCGATGTCGCCGGAGGGTGTGGCGCGCGCCAGCTCGACCGTCGCGTCGAGGACGAGGAGCGCCGGGACCAGATCGGCCGCGGGCAAAGCATGTGCGATGTTGCCGCCGACGGTGGCCATGTTGCGCACTTGCAGGGTTCCGAAGTGCATGCTTGCGCCGACGAGGACGCCATCGGCCCAAGCGCGCACGATCGGGTCGCGTTGCAGGACCTCGATCCGTGCCGTGCCGCCGATGACGAGCGCCTCGGGTTCTGCGCGGATGTGCGACAAACCGAGCTGGGTCACGTCCACCACCGCATGCAGCGGCTCGTGTTCCAGGAGTAGATCGGTGCCCCCGCCCAGGATGCGGGCCGCGGGCTCTTGCGCGAGGAGCATGAGCGCCGCCTCCAGACGATCGGGTCTGTAATAGGCCCCGAGCCCCGGAATCATCTTTGGCCCTTCTCGTTGCCGACCCGTCCCGGGTCGCGCATCTGCCAGCGGCATGCGTTGCGCATCCTGCCCGCGATCGGACCGCATCGGCGCGGCCCGTGAACCGACGCCCGGCGGCGAGAATAGCACCGCCGAGGGTTGACAGTCCCGACGACGCAACCATAGAGTTTTCTGAAACTTGTGACGAGGCGACAGCTTGGGAAGACGCGAGCCGACGAGCGGAACCGGGGCCTCCTTGGGCGACTCTCTCGACGACCTGCTGCACCAGTTCGGGCAGGGGAACAAACGAGCTGCAGCACGCCTGATCAGCCTGGTGGAGGATGGGCGCCCAGAAGCGCTCGCGATACTCGAACGGCTGTACACGCGCGTCGGGGCCGCGATTCGCGTCGGCGTCACTGGCCCGCCCGGGGCGGGCAAGAGCACTTTGGTGGACAAGCTCGTGGAGCTGCTCGTGGCTGGCGGCGCGCGCGCGGGGATCGCCGCCGTGGATCCGACCAGCCCGTTCACCGGTGGCGCGCTCCTCGGCGATCGCATCCGCTTGGGTGCGATCGCGAACCATGACCGCGTGTTCTTCCGCAGCATGGCGACGCGCGGCAGCCTCGGCGGCCTGTCGTTGCACGCGTCCGAAGTGGCCGATGTTCTCGACGCCTTCGGTTGCGACTGGGTGTTGTTGGAGACGGTCGGCGTGGGGCAATCGGAGCTCGATGTGGCCGAGAAGGCGCACACCACGCTCGTCGTCCTGGTACCCGAGTCCGGCGATGGCATTCAGGCCATGAAATCGGGGCTGATGGAGATCGCCGACCTCTTCGTGATCAACAAGTGCGACCGGCCCGGGGCCGAGAAGCTCGAGGAAGAAATTCTCGCCGCGCTCGACTTCAAGGAATGGGCGGGGTGGCGGCCGCCGGTGCTGCGGACGGAAGCGCGGGCCGGAACGGGAGTCCCCGAGGTGCTGGATGCACTGCGCGCGCACCGGGAGTGGCTGCAGGCGGAGAATCGATTGCAGCAGAAACGGCATCGCGCTCTCGAATCACGCGTGCGCGATCTGGTGCAGCACGGTCTAGCGCAGGCACTGTGGCACGATCCCGAAGTCCAGCGGCAACTCAGCGCCGGGATGGCGGATCTCGCACAAGGGCGCGGGTCGCCCTACGCGCTGGCGCGCACGCTCTTGCAGCGGGGCAGCGCAGCGTTGCAGCGTTCTCACGAGCCCGAGGAGTGATCGACATGGCGAAGACGAACGATGGTCTCGATGCGGCACGCCGGCACAAAGCGGCGGTCGAGAGCGCCAAGACGCGCACTGCCGATTTCACCACGCTTTCCGGCGAGCGCGTCGACAGTCTGTACACGCCTTCAGACATCGCCGATGTCGATTACGAACGCGATTTGGGCGTGCCAGGCGAGTACCCGTTCACGCGCGGGCCGTACCCCAACATGTATCGCGGGCGCATGTGGACCATGCGGCAGTTCTCCGGCTTCGGCACCGCCCACGAGTCGAACCAGCGCTACAAGTATCTCCTGAGCCAAGGTGGCACCGGGCTCTCGGTCGCCTTCGACCTGCCGACATTGATGGGGCTCGACCCCGACGACGAACGCGCCGAGGGCGAGGTGGGACGCTGCGGTGTCTCGATCGCGAGCCTGCGCGACATGGAAACGCTATTCGACGGCATCGATCTCGGCAGCATCAGCACTTCGATGACAATCAACGGTCCGGCGGCGATCATCTGGGCGTTCTACATCGCTGCGGCCGAAAAGCAGGGCACGCAACGCCAGAAGCTGCGCGGCACCTTGCAAAATGACATCCTGAAGGAGTACATCGCGCAGAAGGAATTCATCTATCCGCCGTCTCCGTCCATGCGCTTGGTGGTGGACACCATCGAGTTCGCCACGCGCGAGATGCCGCTTTTCCACCCGGTCTCGATCAGCGGCTACCACATTCGTGAAGCCGGCTCGACCGCGGTGCAGGAGCTCGCGTTCACTTTGGCCGATGGCTTCGGCTACGTCGAAGCCAGCCTGGCGCGCGGCCTCGACATCGACGAGTTCGCCCCGCGCCTGTCGTTCTTCTTCAACGCCCACAGCGATTTCTTCGAGGAAATCTGCAAGTACCGTGCGGCTCGACGCATCTGGGCGCGCCACATGCGCGAACACTACGGCGCAAAACACGAGAACTCGTGGCGCTTGCGCTTCCACACCCAGACTGCGGGTTGTTCGCTCACGGCGCAGCAGCCGGAAAACAACATCGTGCGTGTGGCCTTGCAGGCGCTGTCGGGCGTCCTGGGTGGGACCCAGAGCCTGCACACGAATGCGATGGACGAGACGCTGGCGCTGCCCACCGACAAGGCAGCGAAGATCGCGTTGCGGACGCAGCAGGTCATCGCCCACGAGACGGGGGTGACGAATGTCGTCGACCCGCTCGGGGGCAGCTATTTCGTCGAGGCGATGACGACGCGCATGGAACAACAGGCGGAGGAATACTTCCGCAAGATCGAGGGCCTAGGGGGAGTCGTTGCCGCCACCGAGGCGGGCTTCCAGCAACGTGAGATCGGCCGAGCCGCCTACCGCTATCAGAAGGAGCTGGAAGCGCGCCAGAAGATCATGGTGGGCGTCAACGAGTGTATCGAGCCCGAGGAAGACGTCGCGATCCCGTTGCTCAAGATCGACATGAGCACCGAGCGCCATTGCCGCGCCGCGGTGGCCGACGTGCGTCGGGGGCGCGACTCCAAGCGCGTCGAACGCTGCCTGCGCGAATTGAAAGACGCTGCGCGTGGCGAGACGAACCTCATGCCCACGCTGCTCGAGTGCGCGCATGCCTATGTCACCGTGGGTGAGGCTGCGGCAGCGATGGTAGACGTGTTCGGCGCTTACCGCGAGCCGGCGGTGTTCTGAAGCGATCGTGTGCGCGTGGGACGAGCCGTTCCGCGGTCTCGCCCCTCTGCCGAGCGCTGGCGGGATCCTCCGCATGCCGAGATCGGGGGTTGTGATGTCCGAGACCGAGCGCATCCGCGTCCTGGTGGCGAAACCGGGCCTGGATGGTCACGACCGTGGAGCGCGTGTGGTCGCGAATGCCTTGCGCGATGCCGGGATGGAGGTCATCTATGCCGGCCTGCAGCAATCGCCTCAGATGGTGGTGAACGCGGCGATCCAGGAAGACGTCGACGTGGTGGCGCTGTCGATTCTCTCGGGCGCGCACATGACCTTGTTCCCGCGCGTCCTGCAATTGCTGCGCGAACAAGGCGCCGGCGACATCCTGGTCACCGGCGGTGGCATCATGAGCGCGGACGACATGGCCGAGCTGCAGCGACAGGGCACGGGCCGGCTGTTCGGACCGGGAACTTCGTTGCAGGAGGCCATCGGCTACATCCGGGCCGAGGTCGAGCAGCGGCGCGCCCAACGTGGCTGATGCACCGTCGCGATCGGTCCTGGCCGTGATTGGACCGCGACCCGAGAGAGCGAGGCAGAAGTGACCCAGGTTCTGACTGCAGCACAAGCCGTGGCGCTGATCCCGGATGGCGCCAGCATCCTGATGGGAGGCTTCGGGCTCTGCGGCATCCCCGAAAACCTGATCCGCGAGCTCGTGCAGCGGGGGACGAAGGACCTCACCGTGATCAGCAACAACGCCGGTGTCGATGACTATGGCATCGGGCTCCTGCTGCGCAATCGACAGGTGCGCAAGATGATCGGAACCTATGTCGGCGAGAACCAAACGCTCGAAAACATGATCCTGAGCCGGGAAATCGAAATCGAGCTGGTGCCGCAGGGCACCTTCGCCGAACGCATTCGTGCCAAGGGCGCGGGCATTCCCGCCTTCTTCACCCCGACCGGGGTCGGGACCTTGGTGGCCGAGGGCAAGGAAGTGCGCCAGTTCGATGGCCGCGACTACGTGCTCGAGCGTGCACTCGGCGCCGACTTCGCCTTCGTCAAGGCCTACAAGGCCGATGCGATGGGCAACCTGGTTTACCGGCGCACGACGCGGAACTTCAACCCGATGATGGCGACGGCAGCCAAGACCACCATCGCCGAAGTGGAAGAGATCGTCGAGGCAGGGGCGCTCGACCCGGAAGCCATCGTCACTCCGGGGATCTTCGTCGACGTTCTGGTGCGGGGGGCGGTGTATGAAAAGCGGATCGAAAAAAGAACTCATCGCGCGCCGGGTGGCGCGTGAGCTGCGCGACGGCTTCTACGTCAACTTGGGAATCGGCATTCCGACGTTGGTGGCCAACTATATCCCGAGCGGGGTCGAGGTCGTGCTGCAGTCCGAGAACGGCCTGCTCGGCATCGGCCCCTTCCCCTACGCCGGCGAGGAGGATCCGGATCTGATCAACGCCGGAAAGCAGACCGTCACCGAGC
>DASRJO010000208.1:0-10539 GCA_035649435.1 Candidatus Krumholzibacteriia bacterium
CGCATCGGTCGAGTTCCGGTTTCCATTGCTGCGGTATCTCGCGCTCGGTTGGCCGCTGCCGCTCGAGCTCGGCAACGTGCGCGGCGCGCTGTTCGCCGAAGGGGCTTCGGCGTGGGACGGCGAGTTCCTGCGCTCGAGCCGCGCCACCGCGGGTCATGCGCTCGGCCTGGGTCCGCAGATGGCCTTCGGCTTCGGCACCCGGCTCAATCTCGGCGCCTACGTGCTGCGAATCGACTGGGCCCACCGTTACGATGCCGAGCGCGACCATCTGAGCCGCGCCACGAGCATCTCCATCGGCGCCGATTTCTGAGGCCCACCGAAACCGGTCCGGTGCAGTCGAGGCGGAGGCCTACAGCAAACTTCGCAGCGCGTGCAAATCGCGGACGCAAGTATCGGCCCACCCGGCATACTCGCAGGGGTCGCTCGCATCGAGGTGCACGGTGAGCGTTCCCACTTCGCGGCCGGCCTGCAAATCATAAAGATAATCCCCGACCATCACTGCGTCCCACGGTGCCGCTTGCCAGGCGTCGAGGAGGAGGCGGATGCCGGCGCCGCTCGGCTTGGGTGCGCAGGCTTCGCGTCCGAGGATGAAGCGCGGTGCGAAGAACTCGGCGAGACCGCATTGCCTTAGCGTGGCCAATGCCACCGGGTGACTGTTGCGCGTCACGATGCCGAGCGCGGCGCCGCGTTGGCGCAACGCCTGCAAGAGCTCGGTCGCGCCAGGTTGCACCTCCGACTTGAGCGCGATGTCGTGCTCGATGGCATCGAGCGCGGCGAACAATTCTCCTTGGCGTGCAGGCGGCAACTCCGCCATTTGCTCCAGGATCGGGCGATCCACCGCGAGGCCGAGCGTGCGCTTGATGGCGGCGAAATCGTGCGCCGCGACGGTCAAGGTGCCGTCCATGTCGAAGATCCAAAACCGGCGCTGCGCGAGATCGTCCTGCGGTCGCATGCTCAGTCGCCACCCGCTTGCAGCGTCTGCATGCGCGCGGCGCTGTCGGCGCTCTGGCCGGCGGTGCGTGCCTGCGCATCGAAACCGCGCACGACGGCGAGCTCCCCATACAAGAGTGCCACCAGCACCACCCCGAGCACGATGCGCAGCGGCCGGCCGACGCGGTGCCACAATTGGTAGAAGCCGAGGGCGACGAGGCCGCAGACGAAGGCGGCCGGCAGACACGCCTCGCCGAGTTGGAGCCGGGGTTCAGTCGGCGCGCGCAACGACAGCGGCACGAGGAACGCGAACAAGCAGGACAGCAACCAGCGCACCGCGCCACCCGCTTTGATGAACCACAGGACCGCGGCACCGGCGACGAACAAGCCGGTAATGGGGCGCGTCTGGTGGATGAGCTCGAGCATGCGCTGCACGAGGACGTTCGGCGACGGATGTGCCGCGTCGGCAGCGAGCGGCAAGACCATGAGCGAGAGCAAATGCAGGGCGCGAACCGGGAGCGTTACCCACGTCGAGGCCTGGAGCAGGAGGTCGGCGACGCCGTGACCTCGCAGGAGCTGCAGGATCACCGCGCCGGCGGCGAGCACGACCAGGAGCGTCAGCTTGCGCACGACCGAGGACAAGCTTCTCCGGTGCGGCCACATGAGCCCGCCCAACAGCACGAGGCCCATGACGCCGGCCTCGTGACACAGCATGGAGAGGAAGAACAAACCGGCAGTGAGCACGGTGGCGATGAAGCGCCGGCGCGGGGTGCGCTCGAGCTGTGCGCGCAGCGCCACGATTCCGGTGCAGAGCACGAAGGTCGTGGCGAGCAGGATGGAAAGATTCGCGGGGCGCCAAACACTCTCGCCGAAGAAACCGAGGCCGAGCGCGAAGAGGATGGCCGCACCGGCTGCCACTTGCGGGCCGAGAGGACCGCGAAACAATGCGAAGAGCAATGTGGCGTTGATGGTGTGCAGGAAAATGTGGGCGAGCACGAAGCGCGACGCACGCAGTCCCCACGCATCGAGCTCGAAGTCGAACGCGAGCTGCGACAGCGGCCGCTCGAACGGCGGGATCCACGGCGGCGTGAGCGACTGAACGGCGGTGTCCGTCGCCAATGCGTGCTCGAGCATGACGAAATCGGGAGCGGAAAAACCGGAATCGGTGGCGCCGGAGAAGGCGAAGAAGGTGCAGAAGAGGGCCGAAAACGCCATGCCCAAGTGGGCGAGGAAGCGCAAGCTCATGAACGATCGCCCATCGGTGACACGCAGCCTCTCCCTTCGACGGTAGAGGCCGCGCCCGAGCCCTCGCAAGCACAATCGCCAGTGACTGCCGAGGGGATCGGTGGCGGCGCCGGCTTGGTGGTGTGAAGAGCGGTCGCTGCCCTCAGGTGGCGCGGCCGACGCGTTCGGAGCGCGGAACCACGCCGCGAGGCCGCCTGCGTTTCTCCATCGGGATGGAGAAGGAGAACGTGGACCCGGACCCGAGTTGGCTGTCTACACGGACCTTGCCGCCGTGCAGCTCGACGAGGTGCTTGACGAGGTCGAGGCCGAGTCCGACGCCACCGTGGCGTCGCGTCGAAGAGCCATCGATTTGCACGAACTTCTGGAAGATGAGCTCGTGATGCTCTGGAGCGATGCCGATGCCTTCGTCGGTCACCGCGGCCCAGACGTGACCCTGCTCGCTCCACGTGCGCACGCGCACTTGGGCTTGTGGCGGTGAGAACTTGATGGCGTTGGCGATGAGGTTCCAGACGATTTGCTGTGACCGCAGCTCGTCCAGGTAGACGGGTGGCAGGTCGGGATCGAGCTCCAGCTGAATGCGGATTTGGTTCTTGTCGGCGGTCGGACGCACGGTGAGGACGGCCGCTTCGACGACCTGATTCAGCGAGCCCAGCTGCAGCTTGAGCTCGGTGGCGAGCGAATCGAGCTTGGCGATGTCGAGAAGCCCGCCGATCAGCTTCTGCAGCTTGTGCCCCTGCTCGGCGATCACCTTGAGGAACTGATCGGTCGTGGCAGGCGGCGGGCGTGTCAACAGGATGGCTTCGGCGTAGGCGATGATCGCGGTCAGTGGTGTGCGCAGCTCGTGCGAAACGTTGCTCATGAACTCGTTCTTGAGCATGTCGATTTCCTTCAGGCGTTCCGCCGCCTCCGACAACTCCTGGTTGCGTCGCAGCAGCGCCTTCTCGATGGCGCGCACGGCGCTCAGATCGCGCAGCACGCAGAGCATTTCGCCGCCGTCGCCGATCGGAGACAGGATCAGCTGCACGTCGACCTCGCCATCCGCAGCCGGCAAGCGCGTCTCGCAGCGCGCATTGCCGGTCCGGCGCGCGGCCTCGAGCAGCTCCAACATGTGCGCATGCGACAGGCCGAGAGGTGCGCGCCCGCCACGCTTGCCATCCAGGGGCTGGCCACGCCATGCAGCGCTGTCCGCGAGCGGGCCCGCCGCGGTGGAGTGAATCTCCTCGACCACCCCATCGCGCGACAGCACCAGCACACACCAGTCGGGCGCATGGGTGAGCAGAGCCTCGTAGCGTTGCGACTGCTGTCGCGCTCGTTCCAGGCGCAACATCCACCCGAGCGCCGGACCCGCATGACGCAGATAGGCACGCAACGCATGCAGGCGCGACGGTCGTGCGCCCTCGAGTCGCAAGGTCGCCAAGCGCTCGGAACCGTCGTGGAGTGTCAACGCCAGGCGCTGTTTGCTGCGAGTGGAGGAGGCGGATCGCCGAGGCCGCGCATGGGTCGGTGCGGCCGTGACGCTGGGGACGAGGAGTTGGAGCTCGACCGCATGCGCACTGGTGCAACGCTGGCCCCAGCGAACGATTGCCGCACACAGATCCGTGACATCGGGCGCGTGCAAGAGCGCGGCGATGTCCGGAGCTGGCGAATCGAAGCGCCTCGTTGACGCTTGGCGCTGGCGTGGGCCGAGAGGCTCGGTCCCGACACGCGTGCGACGAGGCCGCTGCGCGCGCGAATCGCGCCTGTCCGGCACAGACGTGGCTCTGTGCCGGCGCTGCCGAGGAGTTCGCGTTCGGGTCGGCATGGATGGCTCCTTGCGAACGCGTGACTGCAGGAGACATGCCATGGAATTTGTTGACGTTGCGACGGATCAGCGCTTTTACTCGCGGTGTTCCAGTGAGTGCGCGCTTCCAGTGTGGGGATGGGAACGGGGGGCTGTGTGGAACGGTCGCCGACTCACGACTTCGATCGGTTGCCCCGGGCGATGTCGGATCTCGTGCAGCAGCATGCGCAGTCACCCGAGGAACTGTGGCGCTGGATCGAACGGCTGCAGGAGTCACGTCAGGAAGCAGAGCGCAGTCCCCGGCTCGGCGTCGTCCACACGCCGGCGCGGGTCGCGGCACTCATGGCCGAGCGCCTGTTGCACGGCTGCCGCGACAGCAAGCCGTTGCGTGTTCTCGACGCTGGATGTGGTTCCGGCCGACTGCTGACTGCGGTGCTGCGTGTGGCGGCTGGGCGCGGCACGCGGGTCGACTGCCAGGGTGTGGACAGCGACGCGAGCTCGGCCCGGTGGGCGCAGGCGTTGCAACAGATGCTGCCGCGCGCGGCATCGGAGCTCGCGGCTTGGAACATCGTGCACGCGGATTTCTTGCTCGACTACGCGCCGCGACATCGATTCGATTGCATCATCGCCAATCCGCCCTACATCGCCGCACGCGATCTCGAGCCGTCGTATCGCAACAAGCTGCGCGCCCAAGCTCTAATCGTGGGGCGCAGCGATCTGAGCGCCCTGTTCGTCGAGCGGATGCTCGACCTGCTGTGTCCCGGCGGCCGCTTGTGCGTCATCGTGCCCAACAAGCTCCTGGCGGCCGACTACGCCGCCGGCCTGCGCCGTCGCTTGCTGCAAGACACGTGTGTCGACGAGATCTGGGACCTGGCGGGCGAGGACGTCTTCGCCGGCTGCGCCGCGTATCCAGTGATCCTGGTGTTGCGCGCCCGCCGTCCCGTCGAAGCGCACTGCGTTGCCGTGCACGCTGCCGACGGCACGGTTCGCACGCGCTGGCCTCAATCGGCGCTCTTGGCTCTGCCGCAGCACGTGGTGCCGCTCGACCTTCCGGCGACGATATGGCCTCTGTTGCAACGGTTGATGTCCATGCCCCGGCTCGGGGACGTGGTGAGCGTCGGCTGCGGCATCGCGACCCCCGGCTTCAATCGTGCCATCGATCGCGGCTGCGATCGGATCATCTGCAGCGGCGACATCGCGCCGTTTCGTGTGCGCAACCGCCGGCGTTTCGCGGCGGGAACACTGCGACTGGCTTCCCGCAGCTTGGCGCGGCAGAAGGTGACGAAGGTCGTCATCCCGGGGATGTTCCGGCGACTGCACGCTGCCTTCGACGCTCGAGGCGACCTGCTCGGCCGCGTCTACTTCGTGCCAGTGCCGGAAACCGGAGATTCCAGACGCACGCTCCTGATGGCGCTGCTCAACTCGCGTCTCTATGCAGTGCTCTACCGCGGGCTCTTCGGCGGCGTGGCGCAGTCGGGCGGGTACCTGCGCCTCAACGCGCCGTACGTGCGTCGGTTACCGTGGCCGCGGACGCCGCCCACGCCATCCGTGGGCCGTGCCGTACGCCGCCTCGAGTCGAGCCCGATGGCGAGTCGCACCGACTTGGACGCCTGCGTGGAAGATCTCTTTGGTCTCGGGGCACGAGATCGGCAACTCCTGGCACGCCTCGATCGGCGCATGCATGGAACGAACAGCCCGCGTCCACCCAGCGCACGGAATTCGACCCCTCGTAGGTTGCTCGGGGTCGCATCGCGCCGGCATCGGAGCCGCAAGTGAATGTGGAACATCAGCTTAATTAAATTCATCGACTTGGCATGACGGTTGCTTGACGTCGGGTCCGGCTTCTGTTACTTATCGAGTGACGAGGCTCCTGCGAGAACGGAGACGATCGTGCGCGAAGCCTGGAATCTCGCCAGGAACAGAACCGGTCGGCTCGCAGCAGCGCTCGCGCTCCTGATCGCGGGTTGCGGGCGGGATGACGACCCCGGCTCCGTCGACACGGACGACGGCGCCACCGAAATCACACGCAACTTCACGACCACCGCCAGCGACAGCGGTGAGGTGCGCTACGTCTTCCACGCGCGGGTAGCGCGCGGGTACGCAGACGAGAAGACGCGCGCCGAGAACATCCGAGTCGAATTCTACGAAGCGGGAAGGGTCGTGTCGGTGCTCACGGCACGCCAGGGAACCCTGGGAGGCGGGCGCTTGACCGCCACCGGCAACGTCGTGGTGGAAACGGTGGAGGGCGCGCGCCTGGAGACAGAATCGCTCTTCTGGGATCGCGAGATGCAGAAGATCCGCAGCGAAGAGCTCGTGCGCATCACACGCCGCGGCGATCCCGAGGTTCTCACCGGGCGCGGCTTGACCACGGATCCGAACCTCGATCTTGTCGACATCGGCAGCCCGAATTTGACCGGACCCGTGGGCGCGGAACGGCGATGACGACCAACGGCAAGGCGCGCGCCGGGATTCTCGAGGGCCGAGCCCTCACCAAGTCGTACGGCGCACGGCTCGTCGTCGACGGGATCGACTTGCAGGTGCGCAGCGGCGAGATCGTCGGACTGCTGGGACCGAACGGTGCCGGCAAGACCACGACGTTCTACATGCTGGTGGGGATGATCCAGCCCAACTCCGGCAAGGTGCTGCTCGGATCCGAAGACGTGTCGCGCCTGCCGATGTTCCGACGCGCGCGGCGCGGGCTGGGCTACCTGCCGCAAGAGCCCTCGGTGTTCCGGCGGTTGACGGTGGAGCAGAACATCACCGCCATCCTGGAGACACGGCGAATGACTCGCACCGAGCGCCAGCAGCGCCTGGAGATGTTGCTGGAGGAGATGCGGCTGGTGCACGTGCGCAAGAACCTGGGCACGCAGCTTTCGGGCGGCGAACGCCGCCGGGTGGAGATCTCGCGCGCGCTGACCATGGATCCGCAGTTCATGCTGCTCGACGAACCGTTCTCGGGGATCGACCCGATCGCAGTCGCCGACATCCAGGCGGTGGTGAGTCAACTGCGCGATCGTGGCATGGGACTCCTGATCACGGACCATAACGTGCGCGAAACGCTGCGGATTACCGATCGTGCCTACATCATGTACGAAGGCAAGATTCTGTTGTCGGGAACGGCGCATGACCTTGCGTCCGATCCGGAAGCGCGCAAGATTTATTTAGGAGAGCGCTTCCAACTCTGAGTAGGGAAGGGCGGATCCGTCGTGGAGATGAAGTTCGGCCTCCAGATGCGCCAGACACAACGTCTGGTCATGACCCCGAAGCTGCAGCAGGCCTTGAAGCTGTTGCAGGTGCCGACGTTGGAGCTGCAGCAGATCCTCAAGCAGGAGATTCTGCAGAACCCGATGTTGGAGGAAGTCGAGGACATCGAGGACGACGAGGAAGAAATGGGGGCCGAGGCCTCGACCCAAGAGGCCGAGGAAGCGCCCGTGGCGGAGCCGACGGAAGCGCCGAGCGAGACCGAGGATTCGTCCGCACCCAACGACAAAGAGCCCGACGAATCCTGGGACGACTACTTCGGCGATGGCTTCGATCTCGGCTACAAGCGCAGCGAGGATCAGCAGGAGGAGTTCTTCGAGCGTGTGCCGGTGGCGCGCACGTCGTTCATCGATTCGCTCCTCGGCCAGCTGCGCATTCTCACCAGCGACGAGATCGAGCTGCGCATCGGCGAGTACCTCGTCGGGAGCCTGAACGAGAGCGGATATCTCACCTGCTCGCTGGTCGAAGTCGCCAACACCTTCAAGGTCGAAGAAGCGGTGGTGGCGCGCGTTTTGGCCTTCATCCAGAGCATGGAACCGGTCGGCATCGGCGCGCGCAGCCTGCAGGAAGCCCTGCTCATCCAGCTGCGCCAGCGCGGCTTGAGCAACTCGGTCACCGCCGAGATCATTCGCGACCACTTCGACGCGCTGAAGCAGCGCAAGTACACCGAAATCGCCAAGAAGCTGCACATCTCCGTCGAAGAGGTGCAGGAGCACGCCAACGCCATCAAGGATCTCGACCCCAAACCTGGGTTCGAGCTCATGACCGAGGAAGTGCGCTACATCACGCCGGACCTCATCGTCGAACGCGTGGGCGAGGAATACGTCGTGTTCCTCAACGACAAGAACGTCCCGCGCCTGCGGATCAGCACGGCCTACAAGCGCGAGCTCGACCGCGCGCCGGTCAACGGCAACAAGGAAACGCGCGACTTCATCCTCGGACGCCTGTCCTCGGCGCGCTGGCTGATCCAGACCATCGAGCAGCGCCGCAAGACCATGGTCAAGGTCATGGAGTGCATCGTCGACGAACAGCGCGAGTTCTTCGAGCGCGGTCCGGGTTCCCTGCGGCCCTTGACCCTGCAACAAGTCGCCAGTAGAATCGGGATGCACGAGAGTACGGTGAGTCGCGTCACGACGAACAAGTACGTGCAGACGCCACGCGGCGTCTTCGAGCTCAAGTACTTCTTCTCCTCCAGCCTCGACACCGAGGATGGAGACGAAGTGTCGGCGAAGGCGGCGAAGTCGCAGATCCTCGAGATCATCGGCAAGGAAGATGCGCGACGGCCGCTGTCGGACCAGAAGATCGCCGACATCTTGAAGCAGGGCGGGCTGATCATCGCGCGCCGCACGGTCGCCAAGTACCGGGAGCAGCTGAGGATCCTGCCGGCGCGGTTGCGGAAGCAGTACTGAGCGCCAGAAACGCGTCGGATTCGCAGATCGTTGCGAGGAACGGACGCTCGATGTCAGTGCTGGAGCGCCCATCGCGAAGCGGGTCGGGCCCGCTGGCCGATGCGCCACCAAGGTTCCACAGCTGCCGGAGGGTCTCCGGCAGCTCACCTCTCGCCATGTTTCTCCCCATGCCGCGATCGATTCATCCGCACCGGATGCGCTGCAAAGGAGCGTTTGCCATGCAGGTCACGGTCACAGGCCGACACTACGAAGTGACTCCCGCTCTACACACCTATCTCGACGCGCGTCTGACCCGCTTGCACCGCTTCATGGACAAGATCCTCTCGGCCGTGGTGATCCTGAGCACGGAGAAGCACCGCTTCCGCGCCGAAGTGGTCCTGCACACGCGCGGCAAGGACTTCACCGGCAAGGAGATCGCCGACGACATGTACTCGGCGCTCGATCGGGTCACCGACAAGCTCGAGCGGCAAGTTCGCCGCTTCAAGGACCGCCGGACCACGACACGTCGCCGAGCCGGCGCCAAAGCGGCGGCCACGAGCAACGGCACGCCGTTCGCCGGCACCTTGCGCGTGCTGCGTGCCGGCACTGTTGGACGCACGCCGCAGGAGCACGAGCTCTTGCATGCGGGTGATTTCCCCATCGAGAAGATGACGGTGGACGAGGCGATCCTGCGCCTGGAGCAGGCGGAGGAGAGCTTCGTCGTGTTCGCCAATCGTTCGAGCGAGCTCATCCATATCGTCTTCAAGCGTGACGATGGCCATTACGGGGTGCTGAACCTCCACGCCACACACTGATGCCAGCGGGCCTGCGTCCAGACCGAATCGCGGACAGCCATGGCGGCGGCGGCACGCCGTTGTTAGAATGACGCCGCCGGGAGGTGCAGTGTGCGCGTCTTTCGCGTGGCGGATTTCTTCGAACACAAGCGCGAGATCTACAAGCTCGAGCTGCTGACCGCGAGCCCCGAGTCCGAGCGCGACATCACGGTGCGCGAGGTCAACCGCCCGGGCCTGTGCTTGGCCGGGCACACGCGCAACTTCCTCGACGACCGCATCCAGATCCTCGGGGAAACCGAGATCACCTTCCTGGAGACGATGGCCGACGCGGCGCAACGCGCCGCCATCGACCGCTTGTTCAAGTTTCGTTTGAATTGCATCATCATCACGAAGTCGCTGCGCCTGCCGCCCTACTTGCTGCAGCGCGCCGAGGAGCGCCATGTGCCGGTGCTGCGCACGCCGCTGTCGACGACGCCGTTCCTGCACTCTCTCACCGAGCTCCTGACCGATTTTTTCGCCCCGCGCGACTCGATCCACGCCTCTCTCGTCGATGTCTACGGCGTCGGGTTGCTGATCATGGGGCGCAGCGGCATCGGCAAGAGCGAGATCGCCCTGGATCTGGTGGAGCGCGGCCAGCGTCTCGTGGCCGACGACGTGGTCGAGCTCGTGCGCAAGGAGGACGTCGTCATCGGGCACGGGCGCGATCTGTTGCAGCACAACATGGAGATCCGTGGCATCGGGGTCGTCGACGTGCGCGAGATCTTCGGCATACGCGCCATCCGCATCCAGAAGCGCATCGAGGTGGTCGTGCGCCTCGAGGAATGGCGCGCCGACCAGCATTACGACCGCACCGGTCTCGATCGCATGACGACCGACGTCCTCGGCGTTCCGATCCCCACCGTCGTCATTCCCATCTTCCCCGGCAAGAACGTCACGGTGCTAGCGGAAGTGGTGGCGTTGGATCACATGCTGCGCACCTACGGTTACAACGCCGCGGCCAACCTCCAGGAGCGCATCCTCAGCAACAATAAAGCCAAGGCGCACCTCGAGGAGTACCTTGCCCACGACAAGGAATGATGCGCCGCGCCTGTCGGGTGTGATCGTCGCCCACGGGCCGCTGGCCGAGGCGCTGCGCGCGGCC
>DASRJO010000209.1:0-2612 GCA_035649435.1 Candidatus Krumholzibacteriia bacterium
GGTCGATGCAACACCTAGACTCTCATCGTAGAGGGGAGGATGTTGCATATGAAGTACCGGACGAGGATCCAGTACACCGAAGCCGATAAGGCGTTGATGTGGGAACGCTGGCGACGGGGCGAGTCCCTGCATGCGATAGCGCGGCTCTTCGAGCGTAACCATTCCGCGATCGGCGGCATTCTGTTGAGAACCGGTGGCATTCGACCCCCGCCACGACGTCGCTCGCACCTGGCGCTAGCGTTGGGCGAACGCGAGGAGATCTCGCGCGGCGTGATGGCCGGCTTGTCGGCTCGCATGATTGCATGCTCGCCTGCGCGAGCACCTTGCACGGTGAGCCGCGAGATCCACCGCAATGGCGGTCGACGGTCGTACCGGGCGAGCGAGGCCGACGAGGCGGCGTGGCACCGGGCGAGGCGGCCGAAGCGCTGTAAACTGGCTCAGAACCCTGCGCTGGCGCGTATCGTGGCCGACAAGCTGCAACTCGAGTGGTCGCCCTATCAAGTGGCCGGGTGGCTCAAGCGCACGCACCCGCAGCACGAGACGCACCAGGTGTCCCACGAGACGATCTATCGCACGCTCTTCATCCAGGCGCGCGGGGCCCTGAAGAAAGAGCTGTTGCAGCACCTGCGGCGCACCCGCGGGATGCGCCGCTCGCGCCATCACACGCAAAAGGGCGCCGACCATGGCCGGATCACCGAGACAGTATCGATCCGCGAACGTCCAGCCGAGGCCGAAGACCGGGCCGTGCCCGGCCACTGGGAGGGCGACCTGTTCTTCGGCAGCAACAACAGCCAGATCGCCACCCTGGTGGAGCGCCAGACGCGCTACCTCATGCTCGTGCGCGTGATGGGCAAGGACACCGAAACGGTGGTCGATGCGCTCATCAAGCAAGCTCATAAGCTGCCCCGCGAACTCTACAAGTCCCTGACCTGGGACCGTGGCAAGGAGATGGCGGACCACAAGCGCTTCTCCCTGGCCACTGATGTCAAGGTCTACTTCTGCGATCCTCAGCAGCCGTGGCAGCGTGGATCGAACGAGAACACCAACGGCTTACTGCGCCAGTACTTCCCGAAAGGGATGGATCTGTCGGATATCAACCAGAACCGGCTCAATGCGGTCGCACGACGACTGAACGAACGACCCAGGGAAACGCTCAACTTCGAATCGCCGGCTGAACGATTTGGCCAATGTGTTGCGTCGACCGGTTGAATCCGCAGTCGAACTCGGTCATTTGGGGCGCAGACGAGACCCGGACGATCAGCATGGAATTCGTGCGGGAGTTTTGCGTGAATCAGACCTGCACGGTCCTGCATCGTCGGGCATTCCATGCAACGGGCGCCCGGTCTAACCGATTGATGCAGTGGATGTTTCAAAATTCGGCCCGGGACTGAAAATCCGCGTGTCGGTGGCCGACTCCGCCCCTGACCCCCCCCAACCCGATGAACCGGATCAGATTTCGGGTATCACCCGCGGACTATCGGCCGCCGCGGGGGGCGAGGCGGGTTTGCGCTTCTCGGTTCTCGCTTCGCCGTGCTTCGACGTTACTGATGTCCGCTCCAGGACACTGATGCGAATAGACTTCAACAGTCACCCGCGGGGATGGAATATGGCTGCACCGACGCTCGATGACTGGAAGCAGATGTATCACGCGCTCTGGCGGATACGGCTGTTCGAGGCTCAGGTGCAGCGGCTCGCCGCCACGGGCGAGGTTCCCGGATTTCCACACCTGTCGACCGGTCAGGAAGCGGTTGCCGTCGGCGTGTGCGCGCATCTCACTCGCGACGACGTGTTGTTCACCAGTCACCGCGGCCATGGCCATGTGCTCGCCAAGGGAAGCGACCTTAAAGCGACGCTCGCCGAAATTCTCGGCCGGGAAGACGGCCTGTGTCGCGGCCGCGGCGGCTCGATGCACCTCGTCGACGCAGCGAATGGCGTGCTGGGCGCGACCGGTGTAGTGGCAGGCAACCTCGCTCTCGCCGCGGGCGCCGCGTGGGCTGCGCAAGCGCAGGGCAGGCAGAACATCAGCGTGGTGTTCTTTGGTGACGGTGCAACGGGCGCCGGTGCGTTCCACGAGACGCTGAACGTCGCCGCACTCTGGCGCCTTCCGGTGCTTTTCGTCTGTGAGAACAATGGATACGCCGAGTTCACCAGTCGCGAGGAACACTCTAACGTCACGCATGTGAGTAGTTTTGCCGCGCCATACGCCATGCCTGCGAAGACGATCGACGGCAACGACCTGCCGACCGTATTTGCGGCCGCGCGCGAGGCGATCGAAATTCTGCGCAACGGTGCGGGCCCTTATCTTCTCGAATGCATGACGTTCCGCATGGCGGGCCACTATGTGGGCGACGCGCAGCAGTATCGGTCGAAGGAAGAGCTCGCGGCGATTCGGGAGAAATGCCCGATCGAGCGCTTGAAACGATACCTCATGGAGCGTGGCGTCAAGCAAGATGAGCTCGATACGATCGGCGAACGGGCAAAGCAGGAGGTGCAGCAAGCGGTCGAAGCGGCCCGCGCCGCGCCGCGTCCCGATGCAACGAGGGTGCTCGAGGACGTCTACCGATCGCCGTCGCTCAATGCGATACCGGGCTAGGCATTCATGGAGCACACCT
>DASRJO010000210.1:0-7635 GCA_035649435.1 Candidatus Krumholzibacteriia bacterium
CCAAGTGCGCCAGTGTGCCGCCGATGGCCCCAGCCCCGACGAGGGCGATCTTCTTGCGTGCCACGCCAAGCCTCCTTCTCCATGCCGTCATTCGTGTCTGTGCCGCCCGTTGCACCTTGCGTGATCGGGCGTGGGGTCGGCAGAAGACACGATGTGTCTCGTGTCCGGAGATTGTGGCGCGACACCGGACGTCGTCAAGGGGAGCCTGGCGGTGCGTCGCCGAGGGCGCGCAAATGGTCGCGCGCCGGCGCGTAGCCTGGATCGAGCTGCAGCACCCGCTGCCACACGGTCCGCGCTTCGTGGACGCGCCCGCGCTGAGCGAGCACGGTGCCGAAAGCGTCGAGGAGCGGCAAGTCGCTCGGCGCGCGCTGCAACTGCTGGAGAAGCAGCGATTCGGCGCGCACCAGGTCCTCCGGCCGGGCGCGCTCGCTGAGATAGAGCGCCAAGTTGCGCCCGATCTCAGGACGCTGCGGCAACCAGGCGAAGGCAGCTTCTTGCCAGCGAATGGCACCGGCGAGATCGTCCAGAGCGTAAACACGCTCCGCCATCTGGGCGCTTTCCCATCCGGTGGCCGTGCGTGGTGGCTGCGCCCCCACCCGTGTCAACGCACCCGCCACGACCAGCACGAGCATGGTGATCGCCAGGCGCGACCAGCGGCGTGACGACACGTGTGCAGCCAGGACGCTTGCACCACTCCCGGCGAGCACTGCGAGCGCAGGCAGTGCCGGCAAACGGTGGCGCGAGGTGACGAAGAACAAGACGCAGGGCAGGAGCGCGGCGATGGCGAAGCCCAGCACGAACCGGACATCGCCACGACGCAGGTGCCAGAAGCCGAGTGCGGCCAGAGGCAGGATCCAAGTCAGGTCGACGAGGAACAAGCGCAAAGCGGGAAGTCGGGAGCGATGAAACGCGAAGCTCTCGATCTGGGCGATATCGCGGCCCTGCAACGTGAGACCGACACGGCGCAACAGGGTGGCGACGAACGCGCCGGGCTGCGTGTGGATCCAGTTCCAAGAGCGCGCGAGCCAGACAGCGGATTCGCCGGCCTCGCGCGTGCCTGCCACCGCTTCGAGCGTGAGCGGCCGTGCCGCGACGGCCGTCGGCAGCGCGGCGGATTCGG
This sequence comes from Candidatus Krumholzibacteriia bacterium, assembly GCA_035649435.1. Lineage (GTDB taxonomy): Bacteria > Krumholzibacteriota > Krumholzibacteriia > DASRJW01. The sequence goes on from DASRJO010000210.1 coordinate 1,121, forward strand.
GGAGAACGTCGGGCGATGTGAAGAACTGCACACCCTCGGGTTGGCGGAATCGCCCCTTCGCGCCCGGGAAGTTGCCGGCGTAGAAGTTGACGCCGCCATTGGTCGTGAGCACGAAGCCAGCACCCAGATTTACATTCCGCAGCAGCACGGGCACGAGGACGACGAGGCACGCGATGGCGCACCACGCGAGCGAACGCCACGGTCGCGTGCCGCGTGCGAGGGCCCACACGACGACCGGCGCGGCGAGAAGTGCGGTACTGCGGGTGAGAGCGGCCAGGCCCAAGCAGAGCCCGGCGAGGATCACGCGCACGACACGCCCGCGTGGGAGCACGGTCGAGACGAGGGCAACGAGGAGCAATGTCGTGAGCAGCGGCTCGAGCACGAGGAGATTTTCGTAGAAAATGAAACAGCCGTGCAGTGCGAAGAGCGCCGCCGCGGCCACAGCCGCCGTGCGGCCGCCGAGATGGCGTGCGAGCGCGTACACCAGGGCAACGTCCACGACGCCGAGCGCCGACTGGAATAGCCGCGCGACCAACGGGTCGGCGCCGAATGCGCGGTACAGCCACGACAGCACGTGCGGGTACAGCGGCCCGAGGAAGTACGGGCCCTGGAAATCGCCGCGTCCCTCGGCGAGCGAGCGCGCCCACGTGTGATAGAAAGCGCTGTCGAGGTACGGCACGCGGAACACGGGGTCATTGCGAGTCGCAACGATGCAAAACGCACGCAGCGCCGCCGCGGCCGCGACGCACGCCACCATCCCACGATCACGCTGCAGAGAGAAATGCATGTCCCTCGGATCCGAATGTCGGCATGCTACCATGCGACGCATGGGCACGTCCCCGCCACATCCATCGCACCACGCGCACGAAGAACAGGAGCTGCGCGAGTTTCGACTGTGCCAACATCTCCTGCACGAGCTCAAGAGCGTGGGGTCGCTCGAACGGGCGCTGCACATCGCGCTGCGCGACCTGGTGGCGGCATTCGGCGCTGCCGACGGTGTCGTGTTCGCCGCCGGCCGTGGCGACACCCTGCGCATCGTGCATCGCATCGGTGCCCGCGAGTGGGATCCCGAGGTGGCGCGCGGCATCCTCGCGACCGGCCGCGCCACGGTGTCGCCCGATATTCTCTACCTGTCGCTGCGCGAACGCGGCAAACCGATCGCGGTGCTGCTCCTCCACCGCAGCACTCCCTTCCCGCGCACCGATCTCCGCACGCTGCTGCGCGCCGGCACGCTCGTGGACGAGAGTCTCGACGCGCTGGCGGAATCACGTGTCGTCGACGTGTTGGCGCGCATCGAACGCAAGATCGCGAGCGAGCTGCGAACGCTGGATCTCCTGTATCAGGTCCTCGACGGGCTGCGCTTCCTGGTGCGCTACGACCACAGCGGCTCGATCCTCTTGGTGGATCGCGAACGCTCGCGTCTCGTCGTTCGCGCCGACAAAGTCGTGTGGCAGAAGATGAAGAGTCCCTACGTCCAGAAGACGCTGGATGTGGAACCCGAGATCATGGATCTGCTGCGCGTGCGCGACCGCGCCTTCCTCTTGAGCGAGGACACCGGCAAATGCAGCGCCCAGCCGCTCGACGCCGCAGCCGATGCGGCGGTGTTGCAAGTGGCCTCCGCCCACCTGCGACGCCTGTACGACTTGCTGTGCGAATCGTGCCGCAGCGAGATGGGGGCGCAAGAGGCCAGCATGCTGGTCGTGCCGCTCATCTTCGGCGAACGATTGCTGGGTGTGCTCAAGCTCTCGGATGTCGGTGTCACGGCCTTCACACCCGCCGACGTGGCCGTGGTCGGCCGCTTCGTGGAGAAAATCAGCACGGCCATCCGCAACGCCGATCTCTACGAACGCCGGCTCGACGAGCTGCGCGCCATCAACGAGATCGGCCAGCTGGTGACCAAGCCGCTGCCGCTCGTCGAGATCTGCAGCCGCATCCTCGAGATCGTCCTCGGTGTGCTCAGACTGCCGGTCGGCTGCATCGAGCTGCTCGACCGCGACAAGGGCCGTCTGCGCGAGATCGCGTCGATGGGCTACACGGTTGGCTCTCCCGGTCTCGCCATCGGCGAGGGCATCACCGGCGAAGTGGCGCGCACGGGCCTGCCCATCGTCGCCAACGACGTCACCACGCATCCGAAATACGTGTTGCACACCGCCGCCACGCTCTCCGAGCTCGCGGTGCCGATTCGCTTCGAGAGCACCGTTCTCGGCGTCCTCAACGTGGAGTCGTTCACTCCCAACCGCTTCCGCGAGCGCGATGCGGAGTTCCTCGCCATCCTCGCCGACAAGACGGCGATCGCGCTCGAAACTCTGCAGCAACGCGAGCGCCAGCAATCGACGCTGCACCTGTTGTACGAGCTGTCGGGGCGTCTCGCGGCACTGGAAGAGGCACCGAAGCTCCTGCAGCTCACCGTCGACCTCACGCGCGAGCATTTGAACTGCGAGGCAGCCGCGGTGTTCCTGTTCGAGGACGGGCGCTACCGCCGCCGCGCCACCGCCGGCGTCCCCGCCGACTGGTTCGCCGAGGAGAGCTACTCCACCGGCGAGGGACTGACCGGACGCGCGGCCGTCTTGCGCAGTGGACCGGTGCCGCATCCGGTGGTGCACAACGACGTCGATCGCAGCGGCCATATCTCCCCCGTTGCACAGAAGCGCTACGCCGCGCAGCTCCGCACCGGGCGCACCGCACATCTCATCGCGGTGCCGCTGCTGGAGAACCATCGCCCCATCGGAATCCTGCGTGTGTTGAACCGGTTGACGCAGGACGGCAGCCTGGCTGCAGGCGGCTTCACCCAACCGGATGTCGAGTTGCTGTCGGCCATCGCCAGCCAGGTGTCGCTGGCCATGGCAGATCTGCGCAAGCGCGAGCGTATCCAGCACATGCGCGTGCGCCTCGAAGAGCAGGTGCGCCGGCGAACGGAAGAAGTACAGCGCCTGGCTACCTTCGTCGAGAACGCGCCGCTCGCCGTCTTCTGGATCGACAATAACGGCGATCTGCAGTTCGTCAACGAGGCTGGCGAAGAGACCTTCGGTTACCCAGCCGAGGAGCTGCGCGGCCGGCGCGTCGATGGGCGCGGGTCCGACATCCTGGGCGATCAGTACGAATCGCTGGCACAGGTGGTGGGGTTCATGGGGCTGTGGAACGGCGAGCTCGAGTGCCGGCGCAGCAACGGCAGTGCATTCCCTGTGTATCTCTCGGCGCGGGAGCTGCGCGACGCGGCCGGTGTCGCGCAAGGCATGGTCGTGTTCGTGCGCGACGCGACGTCGATCAAAGAGCTCGAACGCCAGCTGATCGCGAGCGAAGGCAAGCGCGCCATGGCGGATCTGGCCGGCGGCGTCGCCCATGACGTCAACAACGCGCTCGGCGCCAGCCTGCCGATGATTCAAGCGCTACGTGCCGATGTGGAAGAGGGGGAATTCGATCGCGACCGTTTCCTCGAGGATCTGGCGCAAATCGAAAGCTATACGCGGATCAGCGTCCGCATCTTCCAGGGCATGTTGGCGATGGCGCGTGGCACGTTCTCCATCGACAAGGTCGTGAACATCAATAAGAGTGTGGCGACGGCGCTGGATCTCGTCAGCTTCAAGCTCGACAAGGCGAATGTCAACGTGCAGCGCCAGCTCGCCGAGGACTTGCCTCCCGTCCTGGCGCACCCGGGGCGTTTGGAGCAGGCCTTCCACAATCTCATTGTGAACGCCATCGATGCCATGCCGGATGGTGGCACGCTCGTGGCGCGCTCGTTCGTGGACAGCGAACGCGTCGTCGTCGAGATCGAGGACAGCGGCAACGGCATCCCACAAGAGCTGCTGGCCCGGGTGCAAGAGCCGTTCTACACCAGCAAGCGCCACGGCACCGGCCTCGGGCTCTCGGTGGTGCGCAGCATCGCCTGGGAGCACAACGGCAAGATGTCGCTGCGCAGCAAGGTGGGCGTCGGCACGACGGTGCAAATGGAGTTCCCGGTCTACAGACCCAGCGCGGTGCGCGAGGAGGATGCCGAGTGAGCAATGCGGCGCGCATCCTGATCGTCGACGACGAGCCCGGCATCCAACGTGCGGCGCAGCGCATTCTCGAGCGCCGGCATCAAGTGACGCTCGCGGCTTCCGGGACGCAAGCGCTGCAGATCCTGTCGACGCAGCCACACGATCTCGCCATCGTCGACGTGCGCATGCCCGGGATGACGGGGTTCGAAGTGCTGAAGGCCATCAAGAACCAGCACCCGGACACCGAAGTCATCATCATGACGGGCTCGGTCGCCAATCCCGAAGAGAAGCTGGTCGAAGCGCTGCGCGAGCGCGCTTTCTATTTCATTCGCAAGCCATTCGAGAAGGCGGTGCTCGAGACGCTGGTCGAGCGCTGTCTCGAGCGCCAGTCGCTCGAGCGCGAGAACCGGTCCTACACCCGCGTGCTGGAGGAAGATCTCGAGCGCGCGCGTGCGTTCCAGCGCTTGCTGTTGCCAGCTTGGTTCCCGCGCTTCCCCGGCCTGCGGGGTGATGTGTGGTATCGGCCCTCCGAGCGTCTCGGCGGCGACTTCTACGATTTCTTCACCTTGGGCCCGTCGGCGTTCGGGATCGTGGTGGCGGATGTCGCCGGGCACGGCGTCATGGCGGCCTTGTTCACCGGCATGCTCAAGGCAGAAATGCGCGCGGTTCAAGACGACTGGCGCGACTTGCGCCGGCTGTTCCGGCGTGTCAACGAACGGCTGCTGGCGCTCACGCGCAATCAATTCACCACCGCGGTGCTCGCCGTCCTCGACTTCGAGGCACGCGAGGTGCGCTATGTGAGCGCCGGTCACCCGAGCGTGCTGGACAGCGAGGGCCACGTGTGGGAATCCACGGGCCCGCCGCTCGGCATCCTCGCCGGATGTGATTTCGAAGTCGGCTGCTTCCCGTTGGGGACGCGCCAGCGTTTGCTTTTCTACACCGACGGCATCCCCGAAGCGCAAGGACCGGGCGGCGAGGAGTTCGGCGACGAGCGCTTGCGCCAGGTCTTCGCAGCCTCGGCCGGGCTCGGGCCCGATATCGCACTCGGGTCGCTGGTGCGCGAGCTCGAGGAATTCATCCGGCCGAACGAGCTGGCCGACGATGCCACCGCGATCCTGCTCGAATACACAGCCCCCTGAGCCAACGCGGGCTGGGCATTCGTCCCGCTGCCCGCGCGCCACCACAAGCCCCGATTCGTTCACCCGTCGCGTGGCGCGGTGCAGGCGAAAGTGCTATCATTACAACGGTTTCGGCACCAAAACCGATAGCGGCCGCATCGCGATCCTGCCTGCACCCCGGCCGTTCGATCGCGGAGGGACTCAGGAATGTCCGTTTCCAAACGCCTCTTCATGGTCTGGATCGTCCTCGGCCTCACCATGGGCGTCGGCGTGGTTTCGAGCACGCAGGCGCAGTCGAGCGGAGTGCTCGGTATCTATTTCGATGATCGCGCCAGCAAGTGCTCGGACACATTCTCCATCGGCCAGTCGCGCACGCTCTGGGTCATGCTTCTACCCGAAGGCGACACGCGGGGCGGCATCACTACCGCCGAGTTCCGCATCGTGACGAGTGGGGCGAGCGGGTACTCCTTCTCGACTCCTGTGGTCGCCCTCCCGACTTCCAACAGCTTCGCCTTCGGCAATGCCTTTAAGGAGGGAATGAGCGTGGCCTCGCCAAATTGCGAGACACGCCAGCCGCTGCCAATCGTGAGATTCACGGTGACAAACATGAGCGGCGGTCGAGACGCGACGCTCGAGATTGCCGAGAGATCGCCGCCGGGCAACCGGGATTTCCCTTGCCCCTTGGTCACGCTTTGCGACTACCCCGTGTTCACCAAGGTGTGCATCACTCCCGACCGCGCTGTGCTCAACCCATCGGGTGGCTTGCGCTGTGGCATCTCGTCGGAACAGTCCGACTGGGGTCGTGTCAAGGAGCTCTACCGCTAGACGCCGCGCCTGGCGTAGCATGCGCCGGTGCGAATTGCCTTCCTTGCAGACGCGTCGCTCACCCACACGCAGCGGTGGGTCGATACCTTCGCGCGACGTGGTCATGACTGTCTGCTCCTGAGTCTCGAGCCGGGCGAGGGCGGTGCCTGCCCGACGGAACATCTGCCCGCGCGCACGTGGTTGCCGCGGTTCCTGCGTTACACGTCGAATATCGGGGCGGCGGCGGCGCGCTTGCGTGCCTTCCGGCCGGACATCGTGAACGCGCACTTCCTGCCCAACTATGGCTGGATGGCGGCGCGGCTCGGCGCGCGTCCGCTGGTGCTGACGACGCTCGGAAGCGACATCTTGCTCGTGCCGCGCAAGACGCCGCTGCATCGCTGGCGCACGCGTTACGTGCTTGCGCGCTGCGACCGCGTCACCGCCGATGCCGAGATGCTCGCGCGTGCCGTCGCCCGATTCGGGTTTCCGGCAGAGCGCATTCTGGTGGTGCCGTTCGGCATCGAACGCCAGCGCTTCGCTGCGACGAATGCGCGCCCGGTTGCACCGATCGTGGTTCTGAGCACACGCCGGCTCGAGCCGGTGTACGACGTGGAGA
>DASRJO010000211.1:0-12013 GCA_035649435.1 Candidatus Krumholzibacteriia bacterium
GAACTCGGCATTCGCAGCCCCGCTTGGGGCATGGCGGCGAGCCTCGAGGAAGCCGTGGCCATCGCACGCCGCATCGGATTCCCCGTGCTCGTGCGCCCGTCCTACGTGCTCGGCGGCCGTGGCATGCGCATCGTGTACGACGAGAGCGAGTTCGTCGGTTACGTCGATCGCGCCCTCGAGGCGATGCCGGGCGCACCGCTACTCGTCGATCGTTTCTTGGAAGATGCCTTCGAGTTCGACGTCGATGCCCTCGCCGATGGCGACTCGGTCTACATCGCCGGCATCATGCAGCACATCGAGGAGGCCGGCGTGCACTCGGGGGACAGCGAATGCCTGCTGCCGCCGTTCGTCCTCCCGGGCGAGCTGCGACTGGCGCTCGCCAGCACGACGCGCCGCATCGCCGAGGCGCTGCAAGTGCGCGGTCTGTTGAACATGCAGTTCGCGGTGTTGGATGGCACGCTCTACGTTCTCGAGGCCAACCCGCGCGCGTCGCGCACGGTTCCCTTCGTCAGCAAGACGATCGGGGTGCCGCTGGCGCGGATGGCGACCGACGTGGCGCTCGGAGCCCGGCTCGCCGACCTCGACCTGCCGCCCGAGGGTGCGCTCCAAGGCTTCGCGGTCAAGAAACCGGTGTTCCCCTTTCGCAAGTTCCCGGACGCCAACGTCTATCTCGGGCCCGAAATGCGCTCGACGGGTGAGGTCATGGGCTGGGCGCCGGAGCTCGGGCAGGCGACGCTCAAGGCCTGGATCGCGGCCGACGAACGCTTGCCCGTGCGCGGCACGGCCTACATCAGTTTGAACGAGCGCGACAAGCGCCGTGCGCCGGAAATCGGACGCGCCTTTCGCGAGCTCGGCTTCGATTTGCTCGCCACCTCCGGCACCGCGGCGGTGCTCGAGCAGGCCGGCATCCCCGCACGCACGGTGTTCAAGGTGCGGGAGGGGAAGCCGGACATTCGTGACGAGATCCAAGCGGGGCGTGTCGATCTCATCGTCAACACACCGCTCGGCAAGACATCGCGGTTCGACGAGAACGCCGTCGGCCGCACCGCCGTCGCACACGGGATTCCGATGGTCACGACTTTGTCCGGCGCGCTGGCGCTGGCGCGTGCAATCCGCGCCTTGCGCGAGGAAAGCGTCCACGTGCGCTCGCTGCAGGATCGCTTGCAGTCGTGGGGTCGTTTCCCGGTGCGAGATCGGGTGGAAGAGAGCAAGGCGTGAGACGTCGGGCGACTTCGCCTTGCGCCCGGCTCGGGTGGCTCGCAATCCTGGGCGGCGGCATCACCTCCGCCTGCAGTGGTTCCCCGCCAGCGCCGCCTGCTGCAGACGGCGAGCGCGCCTTCAGCCACCTGGAAGCACAGGTGGCTTTTGGTCCACGGGTTCCGGGCAGCGCGGCGTCGGCCGCGTGCCGCGAATATTTCCTCGCCTACTTGTCCGGGCGCGCGCATCGGGTCGGGTTGCAACAATGGCGCATGCCGGACCCGTACGGTGCCGACACGCTGCACCTGGTCAATCTCCTGGCTCACTTTCATCCCGATCGCGCGCAGCGCGTCTTGCTCGCGGCGCATTACGACTCGCGCCCGAGGGCCGACCGCGACACCGGTGCGGCGCGCGAGCTGCCCGTGCCGGGTGCCAACGATGGGGGCAGCGGCGCCGCCATTCTGCTCGAGATCGCGGCAGCGCTCGCCGGCTGGGACCCGGGGGTCGGCGTCGATCTGGTGTTCTTCGACGGCGAGGATTACGGCAAGGAAGGCGACCTCGAGCATTATCTGTTGGGATCGCAGCACTTCGTCGAAACGATGGGCGGCTACCGGCCGCGCGCCATGCTGCTCCTCGACATGGTGGGCGACACGAAACTCCGCATCCCGATGGAGGGCAACTCGCTGCGTGCGGCGCCTGCGCTCACCCAGCTCGTGTTCGCCGTCGCCGAATCGCTGGGCGCGACGGGCTTCGTGCACAGTCCCGGCCCGCCGGTCATCGACGACCATGTGCCGTTCCTGCGCGCCGGGATCGAGGCCGTGGACCTCATCGACATGGACTACCCCGAGTGGCACACGACACGGGATCTGCCCCCCGCCTGCAGCTCCGGCAGTCTGCAAACGGTGACCGATGTCGTGCTGCACGTTCTCCAACGTCTGGGACGGCTACACGGCGGCTAGCGGGCCACGCCGGCCTCCCGGGGGCTTGCCAGATGGGGCCGGATCGGCTTATGGTGAGCGGGGTTGAGTGGGTTCGCGGACCCACTTTTTTTTCGGCAGTGGAGGAGGCCGATGGGCTCGCTCCCCTCCGGGCTCCTCGAGCGGCTCGAGCACGAGGTCGAGATCCTCGGTTTCGAGTGCGTCGAAGCCACGTTCGCCGTGGAATCGAGTCGTCGCATCCTGCGGATCATGTTGGATGCACCCGACGGTGTGAAACTGGATCAGTGCGCGCGCGTGAGTAGGGCGCTTGGGCCGTTCCTCGATTCCTGCGACGACCTGCCGTCCGGTTACGTGCTCGAGGTTTCGTCCCCCGGGATCAACCGGCCGCTGACGAAGCCGGAACACTTTCGGCGCTTTTGCGGTGAGCGGGTGAAGATCCGTCTGCGGGTCGCCCAGGACGGCGGTCTCACGCTCACCGGCGTGTTGGGGACGCTCGAGGGCGAGACCCTGCAGGTGGAAACACCACACGGGGTGCGCGTAATCGAGTTGGCGCAGATCGCGCGGGCGCGCCTGCATCGCGACATGGACCAGATTCTCAAAAGTGGGCGCCACGGCGCCGCAAGGTGAAGGACATGAACTACAGCATCATGGAGGCGTTGAACCAGCTCACCCGCGAGCGCCGGGTGGAGAAGGGCCTGTTGTTCGAGACGCTGGAGATCGGGCTCACCACCGCGATCAAGAAGAAGTACGGCAACAACGCCGTCGTCCACGTCGAGATCGACGAGGAGCGCGGCACGGTGCAGCCGTACCTGGTCAAGGCCGTGGTCGAGAACGAGGACGAGATCGAGGATCCGGTGTGCCAGGTGACCTTGGAAGAAGCCCACCTGGACGATCCGAAGCTGAAGATCGGCGACGAGGTGCGCGAGCTGCTGCCGTTCTCCGAGTTCGGGCGCAACGCCATCGCGATGGCCAAGCAGGTCCTGGTGCAACGCGTGCGCGAGGTCGAGCGCGGCAAGATCTTCGAGGAATTCAAAGGGCGCGTCGGGGACATCGTCACCGGCACGGTGCAGCAACAGGATCGCACCGGTGTTCTGGTATCGCTCGGCAAGGCCGAAGGCTTCCTGCCGCGCAAGGAGACCATCCGGCGCGAGCGCTGGCATCAAGGGCTGCCGATCAAGGCCTATGTCGTCGAGGTGCTCGACGTCACCAAGGGGCCGCAGATCATCCTGTCGCGCACGCACCCCGGGTTGGTCGAAAAGCTGTTCGAGACCGAAGTTCCCGAGATCTACGACGGCATCGTCGAGGTGCGCGCCGTGGCACGCGACGCCGGCGGCCGCTCGAAGATCGCGGTGTACTCCAAGGACGACCGTGTCGACGCCGTCGGTGCCTGCGTCGGCATGAAGGGATCGCGCGTCCAGGCGGTGGTCAAAGAACTGTCCGGTGAGCGCGTCGACATCGTGCCGTGGAGCGAGGATCCGCAGCAGTTCGTCACCAAGGCCTTGTCGCCTGCCAAGGTGCAGAGCATCCGGGTCAAGCGCGAGACCCAGGAGATGACGGTGGTCGTCGACGACGAACAGCTGTCGCTCGCAATCGGTCGCGAAGGGCAGAACGTGCGCCTCGCGGTGCGGCTCACCGGTTGGAAGATCGACCTGGTGAGCGGCTCGGAGATGGGCCAGCGCGAGAGGCTCGACAAGGAGATGCGCGTCGCTCTCGACGAGGTGGAAGGGCTGACGCCGGAAGAGGTGGTCCAGCTCGGGCGCATCGGCGTGCACACGCTCAAGGAGCTGAACGCCGCGGATGTCGAGACGCTGCTGCGCATCGACGGCATGGACGAGGAAGGCGTGGCGCGTTTGCGTTCGATCGGTGTCGAGCGCGGCAAACAGATCGAAACGACCTTCGCCGAGGCGTTGCGTGCGCAGGAGCACCTGTTCGACGAGGAGATGTTCGATCGCGTCCCGTCCGCGGAAGCGGATGCCCCGGCCGCGACGCTCACGTTCCGCGACGAGTCCGAATTGGAAGCGGAGGCGACTGTCGAAGCCACCGAAGCGCCGCAGGACAAGACCGAGGAAAAGCCTGCGGGTTGAATCGTGGGCCCATCCAGTGCCGACAAGATGCGGGCGCTGCTCGGGCTGGCGATGCGCGGCCGGAAGTTGGCGCTGGGGCGCGCTGCCTGCCGGCAGGCGGCCGGTGAGCGCCGACTGGCTCTGGTGTTGATTGCGCGCGATGCGGGGGCGAGTGCGGAGCGCGATGGCGCTGCCGACCGCGCCACCGAATGCTTGCGCCTCGGTCTCGACAAGCAGCAGCTCGGGAGCATGGTCGGGCGCGATTCGGTGGCGATCTTGGGGGTCTTGGATCCGCATTTGGCGTCGGGCCTACTGGCCATTGCACGCGCGGCGGAGGATCTCCCGCAGCCCTGAGGGTGCGGCATGGTGAAACAAGGTGGCGGTCATGACGGATAGCAAGAAGAAGCGCATCTACGAAGTGGCGCGCGAATGGAACGTCTCGAGCGACGCATTGATCAAGGTGCTGCGCGAGCTCGAGTACGAGGTCAAGAACCACATGAGCACCGCGACTACGGAGATGCTGGACGCCATCGCGGCCCGCTTCAATCAGGCGCAGGCCCAGGTGAAGGTCGAGGAGTCGAAGCGCAAAGAAGTGCACGCGGCAATCGAGCTCCACAAGGCCGAGGGTGAGAAAGCTGCCAAGGAGGCCCGGGCGCGCGAAGCCGCCGCCAAAGCACCACCCCCGCCCCCGCCCGCACCTCTCCCGCAGACGCAAAGACCGGAAACACGCTCCCGCCCGCCGGAAGCGCGCACGTTCAGGCCATCGTCGGCACCGTCGCGACCGACGCGCCCGCCCGAGTCCACATCTCCCCCGCGTCACGCACCGCCGTATGGTGGCGGCAGCGGAGCGCCGGGACAACGCCGGGCCAAGGGCTCCAAGGGCCGCAAGAAGGGGAACGTCGACGAGCGCGCGGTGCGCGAGAGTTTCCAGAAGACGATGGCGGAGATGGAAGGGCCGAAGCGAGCGCGCCGACGCCGGCGCGTGCAGGCCGGCGGTGTCGCGGTCGACGAGCGCGAGAACGTCATCCAGGCGGTCGAGATGATGCCGCTGCAGGATCTCGCGCACGAGCTCGGGGTGGCGCCGAACGAGCTCATCAGCAAGCTGTTCAAGAGCGGCGTGCTCGCCACCATCAACCAGCGCCTCGACAAGGACACGATCGAGATCCTCGCCGCCGAGTTCGAGTACGAGGTGGAGTGGATCAGCGAGTTCGAAGAAACCGAACTCGACGTGGAGGAGTCCGAGGCACCACAGATCAAGCGGGCGCCGGTCGTCACCATCATGGGCCATGTGGATCACGGCAAGACGTCGATCCTCGACAAGATTCGGCGTACGAACGTCGTCGCCGGCGAGTCGGGCGGCATCACCCAGCACATCGGTGCCTACGAGGTCACGACCTCGAGCGGGCATCGCATCACCTTCCTCGACACACCGGGCCACGAGGCGTTCACCGCCATGCGCGCCCGCGGCGCGCAGGTGACGGATCTGGTGGTGTTGGTGGTGGCTGCCAACGACGGCGTCATGCCGCAGACGCTGGAGGCGCTCAACCACGCGCGTGCCGCCAGCGTGCCGTTCTTGGTCGCCATCAACAAGACCGACCTGCCCGATGCCAACATCGACCGCGTCAAGCAGCAGCTGGCGCAGAACAACGTCTTGCTGGAGGACTGGGGCGGCACGGTCACGGCGGTGGAGGTCTCGGCGAAGACGGGCACCGGTCTGGATCAGCTCCTCGATCTCATCCACTTGCAAGCGGAGCTGCTCGAATTGAAGGCGGCGCAGGAAGGGCGCGTGCGCGGAGTCGTGCTCGAATCGCGCAAGACCGCGCAGCACGGTGTCGTCGTGAGCCTCCTGGTGCAACAGGGAACCCTGCGCGTCGGCGACGTTTTCGTCGCCGGACGGCACTCGGGGCGCGTGCGGGCGCTGCTCAACGAACGCGAGCGGCGGATCGAGAGCGTCGGCCCGGCCGATCCGGTGCAAGTCCTCGGCTGCGACGGCGTGCCGCAAGCAGGCGATCCGTTCACCGTGGTCGAAAACGACCGCCAGGCGCGCGACATCGCCTCGAAGCGCCAGCAGTACGAACGCGCGCGGGAATCGAAGTCCTCGGGTCGCGTCACCCTCGAGCAGTTCCACCAGCAGATGCGCGAGCGCGGTCTCGCCGAGCTCAAGGTGGTGCTCAAGGGCGACGTCGATGGCTCGGTGGAAGCGCTGAGCGAATCGCTGGAGAAGCTGACGACGGGCGAGGTGGCGGTGCGCGTCATCCACCGTGGTGTCGGCGGCATCAACGAGACCGATGTGACCTTGGCGGCGGCCTCGAACGCCGTCGTCATCGGCTTCCACGTGCGCCCGAGTCACAATGCCCGCGAGCTGGCCAAGCGCGAAGGCGTGGACATCCGCCTCTACGAGGTCATCTACGACGTCGTCAACGAGGTGAAGGAAGCCATGGTCGGCTTGCTGACGCCGGAGAAGCGCGAGACCATCGACGGTGCCGCCGAGGTGCGCCAGGTCTTCCGCGTCCCGAAGGTGGGGACCATCGCCGGCTGCTATGTCACCTCGGGCAAGATCACGCGCAACGCCAAGGTGCGCGTCATCCGCGATCATGTCGTGGTCTACGATGCCACGGTCTCGTCCCTCAAACGCTTCAAGGACGATGTGCGCGAGGTGGCACAGAATTTCGAATGTGGCATGGGTGTCGCAGGCTACGACGATCTCAAGGTGGGCGACGTTCTCGAGGTCTATCGGGTCGAGGAGGTCGCACGCACCCTGTGAGCGGGATCTAAGCGATGGTCGTCGGTGTGTGCACGGTCGACATCCACATCCCCGGGTGTGCGTCGCTCAAGGAAAAGCGTCTCGTTCTGCGCAGCTTGTCGACGCGGCTGCGCAATCGCCTGAACCTCGCCGTCAGCGAAGCGGATCATCACGATCTCTGGCAGCGTTCGGAGCTGTGCCTGGTGACGGTGTCGAACGACGCCAAGGTCGTGCACTCGGTTCTCGCCCACGCTTCCCGACTCGTCGAGAACGACCGCCGTGTGCAGCTGCTCGACGTCTCCGTCGAGCTGCGCTAGTCTGGACTGCCAGGACGCCAAGGGGCAATGCGAGGAACTGCTTGGATCCCGTAACGCGCGCGCGGCTGAATGCCAGCCTGCGCGATCTGTTGAGCGATCTGCTGGCGCAACGTGTCCGTGATGGCCGCGTCGCGGCGGTGTCGGTGACGGCGGTGGAAGTCGCCGGCGACCTGTCGGTGGCGCGCGTGTTCTACAGCGCGCTCGGCAGCGAGGACGAACTACGCGCGGCGCAGCGTGGCTTGGAAAGCGTCGCCGGCTTCCTGCGCCGCGAGGCCGGGCGAAGCCTGCGGCTGCGCACGGTTCCCGAGCTGCGCTTCGTCTTCGACCCGTCGCTCGCGCGCGGAGCGCGCATCGAAGAGCTGCTGCGCGAGATCCACGAGCAGTCACCCGGCGAGACGCCGGGGAAGGAAGGGAAGTCCGACGATGCCTGAGCTCGATATCGCCGATGCTGCGCGCCGACTCCGCGACGTCGTGCAGGCGCACCAGCGTTTCTGGGTGACGGTGCACGAATCGCCCGACGGCGATTCGATCGGCGCGGCGCTGGCGTTGCAGGACGTGCTCGGCCGCCTCGGCAAGCGCATCGTCGCCATCCGCCAGCACCCCTACCCGCGCCAGTACGAAGATCTGCCCGGCACCGAGCACATGGGGGATGCCGACAGCCTCGGGGACCTGTTTCCGCCCGAGGTGATCATCGCCGTCGACATCGGGGCTTTTCACCGCATCAACGCCGTGCTCGATCACATCCAGCCCGACACCGTGGTGGTGAACATCGACCATCATCCGGGCAACGAAGGGCCCGGACGGCCGTGCAAGCTGGTCGATCTCGTCGATACGACGCTCGCCTCCACGACGATGCTGACCTACTTGCTGCTCAAGCATGCCTGGCCCAACGCCATCAGCCCGCAGGCGGCGAACAATCTCTACCTCGGACTCATCACCGACACCGGCTGCTTCCGGTTCTCGAACACCAAAGCCGAGACTCTGCGCGTCGGATCCGAGCTGGTCGAGCTGGGGGCGGATCCTGGCCGGCTGGCGGAGCACTACATGTTCCGCCGCAGGCCCGAAGCGGTGCACCTGCTCGCAGCCGTGCTCGGCACACTCGAGTTCCATGGTGGCGGCAAGGTGGCGACGATGCGTTTGACGCGATCGATGCTGGACCGGACGCGCGGCCGCATGGATGAGAGCGAAGGGTTCGTCAACCTCGCCACATCCGTCGACGGCGTGCAGGCGGCCGCGATGCTGCGCGAGGTCGATCCCGGGCGGACGCGGATCAGTCTGCGATCGCCGGACCAGGTGGATGTGGCGAAGGTGGCGCTGCAGTTCGGCGGCGGCGGGCATCGCAATGCCGCCGGGCTCAGCATCGATGCCGACATCGACGCCGCCAAGCGCGTGATCGTGCAAGCGCTGCTGCGCTCGTTCGGTCCTTGAGACGTCGACTCGAGAGCGGGCCATGTCATTCGACGACAAAATCTTCCTCATCGACAAGCCGCGCGGCCTGACCTCGTTCGGCACCGTGCACCGCTTGCGGCGCGCGGCGCGCATCGACAAGGCCGGGCACAGCGGCAGCCTGGATCCCAATGCGACGGGTTTGCTGGTGCTGTGCACGGGCGTGGCCACGCGACTCGCCGGGTTGTTCGTCGATTTCGCCAAGGAGTACGAGGGCCGGGTGCGGTTCGGCAGCGCCACGGATTCCTACGATGCCGATGGCCAGGTGACCGCGACCGCAGCGGTGCCGGCGCTGACGCAACAGGCGGTGCAACAGGAGCTTGCGGCATTCACCGGTGAGATCGATCAAACGCCGCCGATGGTCTCGGCGCTCAAGCACAAGGGCCGGCGACTGTACGAGATCGCGCGCGCCGGACAGGAAGTCGAGCGGCAGCCGCGCCGCGTGATGGTGTACGCCATCGAATTGCGCGAGCTCGGCGCCGACTATGCCGACATCCACATTCGTTGCGGGCGCGGATGTTACGTGCGGAGCATCGCGCACGATCTCGGGGCCCGGCTCGGGGTTCCGGCGCATCTCGAAACATTGCGACGCACCGCAGTCGGTCCCTTTCGGCTCGAGGCGGCCACGAGCCTCGGTGCGCTGGAGGAACATCTTGCCGGCGGCGCGGACGCACCGCTGCCGAGCGGAGTGTTGGGGGTGCCCCAGGCGCTCGCGAGCTTCCCGGCGCTCGGCATTCGCCAGCCGTTCGAGGCCGCGGTCCTGCACGGAGCGCAACCCGAGCCACGCTTTCTCGTCGCGCCACCGCGCGGTTCGGGCACGCATCGTCTGCTCTCGGCCGATGGGCAGCGCCTGGTGGCGATGGCGCAAGTCGACGGCAAGATGCAATTCGCGCGCGTGCGATTGCTGCGCGTGTTTCCCGAGCCGTTACCGACGAGCGATGGGGTGTAGGCGTGAAAGTCTTCGCCAATTTCCCGCAGGAGCTGCCACCCAAGCCGATCTATCACACCGTCGCCATCGGTGTCTTCGACGGCGTGCACCGCGGGCATCAGGCCATTCTGGCCGCTGCGCTCGCGGCGGGGGATGCAGACGGCGTGGCCGCGATCACCTTCGATCCGCATCCGCGCGCTGTCCTGGGACCACCCAAACGCGCGCGTCTCTTGAGCCCGCTCGGCGAGCGCCTGGAGCTCTTGGCCGCACGAGGGCTCGGAGCCACCGCGGTCCTGCGCTTCGATCAGCAGCTCGCGAGCATGTCCTATGTCGACTTCGTGCAACGGCTCGTTGTCGACGCGCTCGGCGCCCGCCGCCTGGTGCTGGGCTACAACGTCAGCCTCGGGCATGAGCGGCAAGGAAACATGGAGCGCCTGCGCGCTCTCGGTGCCGAGCTCGGCTTCGAGGTGGAGTCGGTGCCTGCGGTCGAGTTGGCGGGGAGTCCGGTGAGCAGCACGCGCATCCGACATCTCCTCGATGCGGGCAAGGTGGAGGAGGCTTCCGAGCTGCTGGGCAGACCCTACTGGCTGCAGGGCGCTGTCGTGCGTGGCAGCGGGCGCGGGCGCGCATTGGGGTTGCCGACCGCGAACTTGCAGCTGCATGCCGAGAAGCTGGTGCCGGCCAATGGCGTGTACGCGGTGCGCGTGCGGTTGAATGGTCACGTCTGCCTCGGGGCGATGAACGTCGGTGTGGCGCCGACCTTCGTCGACTCAGGGCTACGTTCGATCGAGGTCCATCTCATGGACTACACCGGAGACCTCTACGGTGCCGAGCTCAGGGTCGAATGCGTCGCGCGTCTACGGGACGAACGCAAGTTCGCCGGTGCGGATGCATTGCTGGCCCAGGTGCGGGAGGATCTCGCCCAGGCTCGCAACCGGCTTCGCGCCAGCCCCTGAAGGTCGAAGTGGTTTGGACAGAAGCCTTTGGTCCGATTGTCTCGCGTGTTCCCTGCGTCCACTTGGGCTTTGCAGGGAATGGGTCGATTGTGCTAGTTTCCCACGGTTCGAAACACGCGGGTGTCTGGGACCCCAGCGCCTGCAGCCATCGTGACGCATGGTTCCTGCATAGGAGGTTCTCGACGATGGCTCTTTCGAAGGAGAGCAAGCGTCAGGTCATCGAGAAGTTCAAGTTGCACGACCACGACTCCGGGTCACCGGAAGTCCAGATCGCTCTACTCACAGAGCGAATCAGGAGTTTGACCGAACACTTCAAGATCCACAAGAACGATCACCATTCGCGACGTGGGCTCCTGAAGATGGTCGGCCAACGTCGCCGACTGCTGGATTACCTGAAGAACAAGAACGTCGAGCACTACAAGATGCTCATCAAGGAGCTCGAGCTCCGTCGCTAACCTGATCCTCGGCCCGAGCGGCCGAAACGGTGCGACCCCGTCCCCCGCGGCATCGCCGCGGGGCATGGGCGTAGACCAGCAGAACGCGCGGCGTCGCAAGAGCGGAAAAAGCGGAATCGGGGGAAAAAGTCGATATGCAGAAGATCGTGAGTATGGAGGTCGGCGGCCGGACCTTCAGTATCGAGACGGGAAGAATGGCCAAACAAGCGAGCGGCGCAGTCGTCGTCCGCTACGGGGACAGCGTCATCCTGGTGACTGCGGTGATGGAACCGCAGCCGGATCCCAAGAAGGGATTCCTGCCCTTGCTGGTCGAGTATCGCGAGAAGGCGTATGCCGCCGGCAAGATCCCAGGTGGCTTCTTCAAGCGCGAGGGCCGGCCGCACGAAGGTGAAACGCTCTCCTCGCGACTCATCGACCGGCCGTTGCGACCGCTGTTCCCAGAGGGTTTCCGCAACGACGTGCAGATCATCGCCAGCGTGCTGTCGTTCGACCAGGACAACGAGACGGACGTTCTCGGTGTCATCGGCGCCTCGGCAGCCATGGGGTTGTCGGAGATCCCGTTCGCACACGTCGTGTCGGCGGTGCGCGTCGGGCGCGTCGGCGGCCAAATGGTGCTCAATCCCACCGTGGCGCAAATGGACGAGAGCGACATGGATGTCACCGTCGCCGGGACCGATGACTCGCTGGTCATGGTCGAGGGCGGATGCAAGGAAGTGAGCGAGGCCGCGCTGGTGGATGCGCTCGAGTTCGGTCATGACGAAATCCGTCGGCTGAACGGATTGCAGCGCAAGCTGTTCGCGGAAGCGGGCACGAAGCCCAAGGCCAAGTTCGAGCCCAAGGCGCAGCCGGAGGGCCTGGACGCGCGCGTCGAGCAGCTCGCTCTGACGCGGATTCGCGAGATCAACAACATCCGCGCCAAGCTGGAACGCTACAGCGCCGTCGACAAGCTCAAGGACGACGTGGCCGCGGC
>DASRJO010000212.1:0-2969 GCA_035649435.1 Candidatus Krumholzibacteriia bacterium
GACGGTGAACAACAAGAACGGCACCACACCGAAGGCGATCGCATGCACGAAATGTGTCGTGGTGTCGACCAGGGACGGTGTCTGGCCAAGCAAGCGCAGAATGGGGCCCGCGGCCGCCAGGATGGCCGTCGTCGGCACGGCGAGGACGAGAGCCAAGAATGCAGCGTGATGCATGGCGCGACCGCAGTCGGTCAGGCGGCCGGCGCCATGCGCCTGCGCCACCAGCGGGTCGAGCGCGGTCAGCGTGCCGATGCAGACGATGAGGATGGTGAACGAAAGCGCGTTGCCGAGAGCGACGGCAGAGAGCGGGTCCGGTCCCAGTCGCCCGACCATGATGGTGTCGACGATGCCCATGGCGATGTGCCCGAGCTGCGTCAAGACGACGGGGATCGCCAGGTGCAGTGTGTCACGGATTTCTTGACGGATCATGGTACCTTGCGGCTGCACCGTTTCGACGCATCAGGTTTGATTGCGATCGATGGGGAACAAGCGCTCCGAAACGGGTGGATTTTGCAAATGGGTCTTGTACTTGCCGGCGACGGCAGCGCTGCCGTGGGCCAGCATCTCGTACCAAGCGGCGCGCAGCTCCGCTATTTCGTCGGGCTCGAGATCGCCAGCGCCGGCGGGGGATGGAGCAGCGACGCACAGGCGGTCGTAGACGACGAGAGCGGCAGCCACCGAAAGATTCAGGCTGCCGGTGAATCCCGTTGTGGGAATGACGAAGCGACCATCGGCGGCAGCCAGCCATGCCGGCGAAATGCCGCGATGCTCGCTGCCGAAGGCATAGGCGGCCCGGCCTTCACGCGGCAATGTGGCGAGCGGGATCGCCTCTGGGCTCAAGTGGCCGACGTACAAGCGATAGCCGTGTGAGCGCAGCGTCGCGATGGCGCTCGGGACGCCGTCGTGACGATGCACGGTCAACCATCGCTCGGCGCCGATGGCCACGGCCGGGTTGATTTCGGCCGGCGTCTCGGTGCACGCGACGAGGTGCACATCTTGGATGCCGAAGGCCTCGCAGGTTCGCAGCACGGCACTGATGTTGTGCCGGTCGAGCACGTCCTCGAGCACGAGCGTCACATCGCGTCGTCGCGCGGCGAGAACCGCTTCGGCACGCACGAGCCGCCGTGGCGCTGAATCCGGGGTCACCGAGCCTCCTTCGTGGCACGCAGTTGCGTATGATGTTCGAGAGGTCGCGCGTGCAGCTTGCAGTGTACACGACGCGGTGTGTTCCTCGACTTTCGCGCTGGAGGCGAGCATGCCACTGGATCGCAACCGGTGCGGTGGAATCTGGGCCCCCCTGGTCACGCCGTTTCGCGATGACGCGCCGGACTTGGGGTTGCTCGAGCGTCTCGTGAACTGGCTCCTCGAGCGCGGTGTGAGTGGCTTCCTGGCTCTCGGCTCGACCGCCGAGACGCCGCATCTGGACGAGGACGAGGCCCTCGATGTGCTGCGCTGCGTGGTCGGCGCCGTGGCGCGCCGAGTCCCGGTGCTGGTCGGTTGTGGCCGACCGTCGACGCGGGCGACGCAACGCATGCTCGAACGCTATGCACGCGAGGGCGCAGACGCCGGTCTGGTGCTGATGCCGTCCTACTACCGCACGCAGCTCCGGCCCGAGTCCTTGTTGGCCTTCTATCACCAACTCGCCGACACGTCACCGATCCCCATTTTCGTTTATCACATCCCCCAGGTCACGGGCATGGAGCTCGAGCCGGATCTCTTGGTCAGAATTCTCACGCACCCGAACGTCGGTGGATTCAAAGACAGCACGACCGAAGGGGGTCCGTTGCAGGGCGCGCTGGCCCAGACCGAAGCGCTCGGCTTCGTTGGGCACGGCGGCCGGCTGGTGGCTGCGCTCGAGGCGGGAGCGTGCGGTGGCATCTTGGCAGTCGCGGACGTTCTGCCCGAGGTGGCCGTGCACGTCCACACCGCTTACCGCGCTGGCCGCGTCGACGAAGCGCGCGAGTGGCAGTCCTTGCTGCAAGCGCTCATCACTGCGTGGCGCGGTCACGGCATCGCAGGCGTGAAGGCGGGACTACGCCGCCGCGGCTTCGACTGTGGATCGCCACGACCACCGCTTTCGCCGCTCACGGCCGATGTCGAGAACGCGGTCGCCTTGGCAGTCGATACCGCGCTCGAGCGCGTGGAAGCGGCGCGTGCTCGATCGGGTGCTTGATCCGGTCCGTTCTCACGAGCCCCGACTCAGCTCGATGCCGTGCGTGCCGCCAACAATCGTTGGGCGGTCTTGGCCCAGATCTCGAAGATCGAAAGCGCCGCGAGATTGGGGATCGTGATCGCATGCGCCCACGCGCTCGTCGAGCGGTTCATGAACAAGACAACCCCGAGGAGGAACAGCACGCCGCCTGCGATATGAAACGGGGTGAACAAGGGTTTGACGTCCTGCCAATCACGGCCAGCGGCCACGCGCTTTTCCACCGCACGCATGTGCAGCCGAAATGCGATCATCCAGGCGAGCGCCAAACCGATCTCTGTCATTCGATGCACGAAGTCGAGTTCCATGGCACACCTCCACGCCAGGCAGCGATGCGCAGTGCTTTGACCAGTCTGTCCTTCCTCGGCCAGTCAAAACGTCGATGCGTCAAACTGTAGCCGAATTCGGTCTGGCGATTCTCCTCTCGTTCCGCCACCACGAACTGAGACCCTGCTCCCCGATGCGGCAGAGGACACCGAGCGGTGCCTTGCCCCTGAACCGCGCCAAGGTGCCGTGCTCGCCCTGCTGGTGATGGAATTCGCAAAGCACCAGCAGATTCCACGGCTCCTCGCCGCCCTGGTGGCCGCGGTAGTGAATGTGGTGCACCTGCAGATTCCGGCGCGACGTGCAGCCCGGCGCCATGCAGCGAAATCCCGCCCGCTCGAGCGCGCGCTCGCGCCATCCCTGCCGGTCTGGCATGGATCGCGGATCGTCGTGCGTCCAAAGCCAGTCTTCGAGCAACGCCAAAAGTCCCACCCAT
>DASRJO010000213.1:0-8597 GCA_035649435.1 Candidatus Krumholzibacteriia bacterium
TGGTCTCTGCCAGGAGGAGCGGCAGTTCGTCCGTAAGCGCCGCAGAAGCAAACGCGGTGGCCCCGCCGGTCATGGCCGGCGCACGTATCCATCTGGGGGATCCCACGGCACCTGTCCCTGGGAGGAAACGGTGGTCGGGTCTGCTCATTCAATATAGTGAAGCACGATACAAATGTCAAGTAGTCGTTTGAATCAAGTCAGTATCCAGCGAATCTTTAGTGCAATATTCGTGCCTTTGCCGATATGGGATCGCACCGGAACAAGAGCGTGGCGCGCCGGTCGAATCGTAAACAAGATTGACAGCGGACGAACGGAGCCGCGATCTGCTCCGATCGAGAGACGTGCCCGGCCGCGAAGCACCGCGCAACGAAGTGCTCGGAAGGGTGGCCGGTTCAGCCCATGACGCGTTCGTCGAGCCAGGCGCGGAGCTGCGCGGCGGCGATGCGTTCTTGCTGCATGCTGTCGCGCTCGCGCACGGTCACCGTCTGATCCTGCAGCGATTGGGAGTCGATGGTGACGCAGAACGGCGTGCCGATCTCGTCTTGCCGGCGATAGCGCTTGCCCACCGAAGCGGTCTCGTCGTGAAAAACCCGATGCGCGCGCATGAGATCGTCGGTGATGCGACGCGACATCTCCGGCATGCCGTCCTTGCGCACGAGCGGCAGGATGGCGGCCTTGATCGGGGCGATGCGTGGCGACAACCGGAGGACCACTCGCGTTTCTCCCTCGACCGCTTCCTCTCGATACGCATCCACCAACACCGTGAGCAACGTCCGGTCGCAGCCCACCGAGGTCTCGATCACATAGGGGACGTATTTTTCCTTGCGTGCCTCGTCGAAGTACTCCAAACGCTTGTTGGAATACTCCGCATGCCGCTTCAGGTCGAAATCGGTGCGGTTGTGAATCCCCTCGATTTCTTGCCAGCCGAAGGGGAATTCGTACTGGATGTCGAAGGCCGCCTTGGCATAGTGGGCGAGTTCGCCGGGCCCGTGCTCGTGCCAGCGCAGCTTGTCAGGCTGGATGCCGAGCGACAAGTGCCACTGGAGGCGTTCCTCGCGCCATTTTTCGAACCAGTCGGAATCGGTGCTGGGATGCACGAAGAACTGCATCTCCATCTGCTCGAACTCGCGCATACGAAAGATGAAATTCCCCGGCGTGATCTCGTTGCGAAATGCCTTGCCGATCTGGGCAATGCCGAAGGGCACCTTCTGGCGCGACACGGTGACGACGTTCTGGAAGTTGACGAAGATCCCCTGGGCGGTTTCGGGACGCAGGTACACCACCGACGCCTGCTCTTCCACCGGCCCCATGAAGGTCTTGAACATGAGATTGAACTGGCGCGGCTCGGTCAGCTGCCCGCCGCAGTTGGTGCACGTCGAACCAGTCACCTGGTCGGCGCGAAAGCGCTGCTTGCATCGCCGGCAATCCACCAGCGGGTCGGTGAAGCCGGCCACATGCCCGGACGCTTCCCACACACGCGGGTGCATCAGAATCGACGCGTCCACGCCCTCGATGTTGTCGTGGTGATAAGTCATGGCTCGCCACCACGCACTCTTGATGTTCTGCTTGAGCTCGGTGCCTAGCGGACCGTAGTCGTAACAGCTATTCAAGCCGCCATAGATCTCGCTGGATTGGAAGATGTAGCCGCGGCGCTTGCACAGCGACACGAGCTTCTCCATGCGCGTTCCCGGCGCTTCCTGCAGTGTTTCCTCGTCCAGGAGAGCCTCCTCGACCCGCGGCTCGACACGCCGTTCCGCGCCCGCGTTGTATCACAACCCACCTGTCCCCGACAACCGACCCGAGCCCGAGCGGATGCGGGCGCGGGAGCAATCGCTGCGCGAACGAAGACGGGCCGGGGTCGTCCCGGCCCGTCGAGGGCGCTTGGCCTTGCGAAGACCTGCGCTGGTCACGCCATGCGCAGGAAGAACGGCGCGTGCTGGCGCAGCATGTTGGCCAGCTTGGGAGTCAGGTGTTCCTGAACGCTCGTCCCCGGGCGCGAGCGCAACTTGACGATGAGCTGGACGATCTGGCGGGATTCGCGACAGCTCAAGTTCTTGTCCAGGATGTCGTACACCAGACCGCGCTGATCCTCGGGGTCACGCAAACGGCAGACCTCGATGATCGTCGAGCGGGGCACGTCGCTTTCGAGCAGCACCTGCTTGATGTCGAGCTCGAGGCGTTCGATGGTCTTGGAATCGTAGAAGTAGCTCTTCGACACCGTGCCGCCGCTCGTGGGCAGCTGGCATTCGGTGCGGTACTTCTGTGTGAGGCGCCGATTGATGTCGGCGTTCTCTTCGGCCAGAGCTTCGGGCGACAGATTGCGGTAGCTCTCGCGACAGGCCTGCATGCGAGCCACTGCCTGGGTCACGCGCGGATTCGTGGCCTCGGTGACTGGGGCATGCAGCGGTCTGCCGCCGAGATCGAGAACCACCGGCGACGCAGGAGCGACCGCATTCGCCACCTGGCCGACCGCCGTCGTAATTCCATGCACGAGCTCGTGAGCCTCGGCGCTATCCACCTGGATCACGCGCGGCGCGGGATCGCTCTTCGGCTTCGCCGGAGCCGTATTCGGGTTCGCCTGAGTCGGGACCCGCGGAGCCTCGACTGTCCAGCCGTGCTCCAGATCCTTGCCGCTCAGTACCTCCTGGTCTGCTGCCACCTTCTCGTCGAACATCGCCGTCCTCCTCCTCCACATCATCCACG
Organism: Candidatus Krumholzibacteriia bacterium; assembly: GCA_035649435.1. Taxonomy (GTDB): domain Bacteria; phylum Krumholzibacteriota; class Krumholzibacteriia; genus DASRJW01. The sequence goes on from DASRJO010000213.1 coordinate 2,704, forward strand.
GGCTCGGGCAGCTTGCCAGAGCGTCCGCGGCACCTGGTCGGTCGGAAGTTCGCCGACCTCGTCTCCGTCCAGATGCCCCCGCAATCCGGGTGCCATTATCGATTGCCGCAACTTCCAGTCAATTCCGACTTTCAAGCGCGCGACCGTTTGCAGTCGGCACCCGCGACGTGCGCCCCGCGTCTCCAGACCAGATGCCGCCACCAGCGCGGTCGCTGGAAAATCCGAGCGTCAGCGAACGTATTTCGCCGACACCTCGGTCCAGACCACGCGCAGCACGGCGGAGCAGCGAACCCGCGGTGCGAGCGCGGACGATCACGACGAAACGGCATGGAATGCGGAACGTGGGGGAAAGGTGTGGACTTCCACTTCCAGGCGGTCGGATTCCAGCCGATTCGCTCAGGGTCTGGCCGCGGATCGATCGAGCAGGCGCTCCACCAGCACGATCATCTGATCGACGTTGCGCTGCGCGATCCCAGCGAAACGATGGTGGGATTCGTGCAGGCCACCGGCGCACAGGATGTCGATGGCGCTCTTGAGCGCAGTGAGCGGCGTGCGCAGCGAGTGCGCCAGTTCGAAATCCGTCGTGAGCTCGGGGCGCACGAGCGAAGGGCGCGGAGGTCGGGCCAGCACCGGTTCGGGTGCGGCCGCACTCTCGGCATCTCCCTCCTTCGCGGGTGCCAGCGCGCGAGAGAGCGCCAGGCGGAGATCGTGCCCGCTACCGGCTTGCTTGCCGATCACTGCCACGACGCCGGCCTCGCGCGCGCGTCGGACCACTTCTTGGTCGGGCCGAGCGGTCAACAACAGCACCGGCAGCTCCGCATGCAATCGGCGTACATCGCTCGCCAACGACAAGCCGTCGCGCCCGGGCATTTCGAGATCCGTGACCAGCGCACAGGCGTCGTGGTGCTGCAGGTACTGCAGCGCCGCATCCGGGCTCGCGAACACCACCGGCCTCCAACCCCACCGGGTCAAGCGGCAGGCCACGACATGCCGCGACAGCTCATCGTCGTCCACCACGAGAATGGTGTGGGTGTCGCCATCGTGCGCCAGTGACATCGTGCCTGCTCCTTGTGGTGTCGAGATCGATCCCCGGGGCGCAAAGAGCATGCCACGCTCCCGCCGCTTCCCCGCGACGGCGGCCAATTCCGGCGCGGGTGGCGCGCGTTCCCTGCGCCAGTGGCTCGACGCAGCCTCGCGTCGGCATTCGATCGCATCCTGTCGCATGCAACACGATGGACCGACGCCATCGCCGCCTCTCGGCAGTGGAGCGCGAGCGGGTGGCGAAGCAACTCGTTAGCCCCGCGGCGATTTCGCGCCGGGGGCCGAGGAAGCACACACGGCAATCACTTCGTGAGAGCGACGAAGCCGATCTGGCCGCCGAAATCGAAGATGCGATCGTGGCCGGTCTCGGCCTTGGCCACGAACCGGAGGGACAGTCGTTGGGAGCTGGGAGCGTGCACGAGCCGAGCTTCGAGAACCATGCGCCGGTGGCTCTCGAGGTCGAAGAGCAAGCCATCGACGCGCAATTGCCCCGTCAACGCGCCGAGCGGTCGGCTGAGTTGCAGCCACAGCGAAGTCGCATGTGGCACGTCCTCCGACCCGAGGTTGGAGTCCGAGGGGGGTTCGGTGAATTGACGACCGGCACCGAAGGTCAACGCCCCATGACCCAGATCGAACACAGCCATCACGGTGATGTCTTGGCCGCCGAATGCGTAGGGAAACAGCTCCGCTTGCGCCACCGGCAAGCGCGCCGCAGCTTCGAGGAAAAACCCGGTACGGATTCGCCGCAGGAGCGGCAACGACACGCGGGCATGGATCTTCGGATCCCCCACCCCCCAGCTTTGAATCGCCGTGGAGCGCTGGAACACATAGCTCCAGGTGATCGCGAGGCGCACCGGTCCGCGCCTGATCGGAGCCATTCCGAGATCGAAGAGCGTCGCACGTCCGTCGCCGGTGAACGCGGTGGCACCAGTGACGAAGGCCAGCGTGGTGTCCACGTACGCAGCGTCGTGCCAGGGCGCAGGCTCGACGTACAGACCGATACCATGCGCCGAGCCGAACCCCGCAACGGCGAGGAACGCTGCAACGCACCCTGTGCGCACTGTGCGCGCGTCTAGACCTGCTCGCGCAGGGTCATCTCCTCGCCATCCTCGAAACGGACGCGGATGGCGGCTCGCTGCCCCGGCAGCACCGTCTTTTCCACGACGCGTCCGAACTTGTTGAACGAGCGATGGTAGAGGACCTGGCCTGCTTGATAAGCAGCGGTGGCATCGTAGTCCTGCGCCGCCTGCTTTTCGTCCTCGTTGAACGCTGCCGCGGGCGCAGGCGCTGGAGCGGTTGCAGGCCCCGGAGGTGCCACCGCAGCGGTCACCTGCGTCGCCGGCTCGGCCTCTTCGCTGGCGAGCATGTGCGGCAGGATGCCATTGCAGCGCGGGCACTTGAGCCAGGTCACCTCGTGGTCCTGCACGGTGTCCACGATGCTCATATCCAACGTGGCCTTGCACACCGAGCAGTACTGGCGGATCGTGCGCGCCGAGGAAACTGTCTCCTCGCTTCGCATCATGGCCTCTCAAAGGGACACGGGTTCACGAGACCTGCCTCGGGACCCGAGAACAGCAATCGGCGCTGTCCTTCTCCATTTTGAAACGCATGCCGCAGACCGGACAGCGGAACGGTCCGTCCACCCGTCCTTCGCTCAAAGCACGCTCGAGAAGCCGGCTGAACTTGACGAAAGGCTCTTCCTGTTCGAGTACCAACGTATCCCCACGCCGCTTCATTTTTCCTCCTTTCGGCGGAAAATGAAACCCCCACGTCACCACCACCGATACGAATGGAGCACCTCGATACCTTTCTCGTCACAACGAACCAAACAACGAACCCGAAGAACTCACTCGGTGCGGCACCATAGCAGGAGGGTCGGAGTCGGTCAAGACTCTGTGCCGCACGCACAACACTGTGTGTGCCATCGACAACACGCTCAGACCGGCGCTGTTGCGGGTGAGACACGCTCCAGCGCCTGCTCGACATCGTGCACCAAGTCTTCGACGTCCTCGATGCCGACGGACAAGCGCACGAGGCCGTCACGGATGCCGAGACGCTCTCGATCCGCGGCGGGCACCGACGCATGCGTCATGCTGGCCGGATGACACACGAGGCTCTCCACGCCTCCCAGGCTCTCCGCGAGCAGGAAGAGACGCAGGCCCTCCATGAACTGCCGTGCGCTCTCGAGCGCACCGAGATCGAGCGAGATCATGCCACCGAAACCCGATGCCTGGGTGCACGCCAGTGCGTGCTGCGGGTGCGTGGCGAGCCCAGGGTAGTACACGGTGAGTACTTTCGGGTTCCCCACCAGCACACGCGCCAGCTCGCGCGCGTTGCGATCGTGTTGCATCATGCGCAACGCCAACGTCTTGACGCCGCGCGACACGAGCCAGCAATCGAACGGGCCAGGAACGGCGCCGGCGGCATTCTGCAAGAACTTCAGCCTCTCGGCCAAATCCGAATCGTTCACGACGACCACACCGCCCACCATGTCGCTGTGGCCGTTCAGGTACTTCGTCGTGCTGTGCACCACGATGTCGGCTCCGAGTTGCAGCGGGCGCTGGAAGAAGGGCGTCATGAAGGTGTTGTCCACCAGGAGCCACAGGCCGCGCGCATGCGCCAGACGCGACAGCGCCGCGAGATCCGACAAGGTCAGAATGGGGTTGGTGGGCGTTTCGACGAAGAGCAGGCGCGTGCGCGGCCCGATCGCGTGCTCGACCCGCTCGAGCTTCGACGTGTCCACGAAAGTGAACTCCAAACCGAAGCGGCGCCATACACGATCGGCGAGCCGGTACGTGCCGCCATAGACGTTCTCCGTGCACACAACGTGATCGCCCGCCTGCAGAAGTTGCAGAACGGTGCCGACCGCAGCCAGTCCCGATGCGAAGGCAAAAGCGTGCTGTCCGCCTTCCAAAGTGGCCAAGTTCGTTTCGAGCGCCGTGCGCGTCGGGTTGCGCGTGCGCGCGTACTCGTAGCCCAAGCGCGGGCGGCCGAGCCCTTCCTGTTCGTAGGTCGAGGTCTGATAGATTGGCGGCACGACGGCGCCCGTGCGCGGCTCGGGCTCCTGTCCGGCGTGAATCGCGTCGGTGCTGAATCCCATCGAAGTCCTTCCTGGCTCTTCCCCCTGGCCAAAAACTGTGCGGTCACAGCCGGAGCTGGAACGAGACGACTGCTCGTCAGAGAATCGTGTCGAGCAGATCGTAACGCGTGAGGATGCCGGTGAGCCGGTTGCCGTCGCGCACCAGCACGGCAGCGTCGCGATGCGTCAGATGATCCTTCACCCGGTCTGCCGCCTCCTGCATTCCGATCTCCGGCAGCGGTGAATCCATCACCGCGGAAGCGGGCTTGTCGAGCACGCTCGCGTCCTCGAAGGCCATGCGCAAGAGCTTGGCTTCTTGCAACACACCGAGGTTTTCGTCGCCGCGCAGCACGGGCAGCTGCGAGATTTCGAATTGCCGCACCAGGCCGATCGCCTCGCGCACCGGAGTGGACTCCTGCACGCAGACGAGTGCCGGGACCCCTTGCGGCCGGCGTTCCAGCAGCTCGCCGGCGCTCGGATTGTAGCCCTCGAGCAGTCGGTTCTCCTTCAGCCACTCTTCGGAGTGCGCCTTGCTCAAGTAGCGTTCACCGCTGTCGGGCAACAGAACGACGATGACCGCATCGTCCTGCATGCGATGGGCGAGATCCAAGGCGCCGGCGACGGCAGCGCCGCTCGAGCTACCGACCAGGATGCCTTCCTGGCGTGCCAGCCGGCGCGTCATGACGTACGCCTGGCGATCGGTGACGGTGACGACTTCGTCGACATATTGCTTGTGCAGCGCCGAGGGGATCATATCCTCGCCGATGCCTTCGATCTTGTACGGCACGGCTTCGCCGAGGCTGCCGCGCTCGATGTACTCGCGCAGCATCGAGCCTTGGGGATCGACGCCGACGATGCGGACCGCCGGGTTCTGTTCCTTCAAATAACGACCGACGCCGCTGATCGTGCCGCAGGTTCCCATGCCGCAAACGAAGGCGTCGATGCGACCGCGCGTCTGCCGCCAGATCTCCGGGCCGGTGCTGCGGTAGTGCGCCTCCGGGTTGGCCTGGTTGTGGTACTGGTTGGCGTGCACCGCGTTCTCGGTTCGCTCCATCTCCTGCTTCGCGACGCTGTAATAGCTGAGCGGCGACTCGGGCGGCACGGCCGTCGGCGTGACGATCACGCGGGCGCCATAGGCTTTCAGCAGGCGGATCTTCTCCGTGCTCATCTTGTCGGGCATGGTGAAGACGGTGCGATAGCCCTTCACCGCGCAGGCCAAGGCGATGCCGACGCCGGTGTTGCCCGAGGTGCATTCGACGACGGTACCGCCCGGACGCAACATGCCGCGCTGCTCGAAGTCCTCCACCATCGGCATGCCGATGCGGTCCTTGACGCTGCCGCCAGGATTGAAGAACTCGAGCTTGGCGATCACCGTCGCAGCGATTCCCTGCGTCACCCGCGACAAGCGCACGAGGGGCGTGTTGCCGATCGTGTCGATGATGCTGTTCTTGACGTCCCAGTCGGTTGGAATCGGTCGTGCCATGTGGAGCCGGCCCGATCGGGCCGGGGCCTCCTTTCACCTGAGCCGCAGCCTAGTGAAACCGCCGGAGACTCGTCAACGCCAACGGGCGCGCACATCGTTGACCCGGCGGTGGATCGCGCCGATAATCGCCGGCGGAGGCTCGGCGTGGAACAAGCTGCGTTGCGTTTCGTCGTCCGCGGCCGCGTTCAGGGTGTCGGATTCCGCGTTTTCGTCGCGCAGCAGGCGCACCAGCTCGGTGTTCGCGGTTACGCCCGCAATCAGCCGGACGGGAGTGTCGAGGTCGTGGCCGTG
>DASRJO010000214.1:0-12985 GCA_035649435.1 Candidatus Krumholzibacteriia bacterium
CCGCCCCCTGCTGCATGCGGCGACGCAACACCACTGCAATGGCGAGCTCGGCAAGTCCGAGGCCGAGAAGCAGAAGTGCGGCGAGGAAAAAATACCGCAGCCCGGGCCCGGGCCGTACCCAGGCCAGAGGGATGAACCCCAGAGCCTTCACTCCTGCGTCGCGGATCATGCGGAAGGCGAGCCAGGAAACCACGCACATGAGAACGCCCGAACCGAGGTGAACACCCGCGGCAAGGAATGGATTGCGCCGGCGTCCGATCGCCGTCACCCCCGCCAGAAGCGTGAGCAGCAGGGTGAGGAGAACGAGGACGATGGCGCCTGGACTGCGCGTGATCCCGAGGAGCAGGAAAACGCGCGCCTGTGCCCAGGGTTCGGTCAGAGCGTATGCCGCGAGCGCCGTCGGCAGGAGAAGCGCAAGAAGGGCGAGCAACCGTCGCAGCCACGCCAACGCCTCGCGTGCGGCACCAGTGGGTGAGCGCATCGTGCCGCACTATAAGCGAAATCCGCACCACCCGGAGCCAGCAGGGACGGGCGAACGGCGGCAGGGATGAGCACCAGGGCACTCCGCGCCTTCGCGCGGAACGACGCGTCACCGTTGCACGCGCCAGGATCAGATTCCCTTGCAAGGTCGGATTGTGTACAACAGATGCACGGTCGGGCGTCGTCGAGCGATGCTTCCGAGGGAGTCCGATGCAAGAGGCGCTGGGAAAGCTCTTTCGTTCGCGTTTCGGCAGCAGCGCCGACACGTTCGTCGCACTCAAGAGCGATGGCTCGGGACGCAAATATTGGCGCCTCCTCGGCGCTGGGCAGAGCGCCGTGGGGGTCCATGGCCCCGACGCGGACGAGAACCGCGCCTTCCTGGTGTTTTCGCAGCATTTCCGCAATAGCGGTCTGCCCGTGCCCGAAATCTATGCGCAGGATGCCGAGCACGGCCTCTACCTGCAGGAAGATCTCGGCGACATCACGCTCTTTCGTTTCTTGACCGAGCACCGCACCCCCGGAGGCTTCCCCGCTGCGGCGATCCAGCTCTACGAGAAGGCCGTGCGTCTGCTGCCTCGCTTTCAAGTCGAGGCTGGGCGCACGCTCGATTACAGCGTCTGCTATCCGCGGCCGAGCTTCGATCAGCGCTCCATCCTGTGGGACCTGAATTACTTCAAGTACTACTTCCTGCGGCTCGCGGGTATCCCGTTTCACGAGCAGCAGCTGGAAGACGATTTCCAGCGTTTCGCCGCATTCCTGCTCGAGACCGGTCAGGACTACTTTCTCTACCGGGATTTCCAATCGCGCAACATCATGATTCGGGACGGCGAGCCCTGGTTCATCGACTACCAGGGCGGACGCCGGGGCCCCTTGCAGTACGACATCGCCTCGATCCTGTACGACGCCAAGGCGGACATCCCACCGGACGTGCGCGATTCGCTGCTGCACATCTATCTCGACGCGGCTGTCGGCTTCGCGGGGACCACGCGCGAGCGCTTCCTGCACCACTACCCCGCTTACGTCCTGGTGCGGATCATGCAAGCGTTGGGGGCCTACGGCTTGCGTGGTTTCTACGAACGCAAAACGCACTTCTTGCAGAGCATTCCCTACGCGGTGCGCAATCTCGAGCACGTCTTGCGCACGACGCAGCTGCCGGTGGAGCTGCCGGCGCTGATGCGCGTCTTCCACGCTCTCGTGTCCAGCTCGAAGTTGCGGCACTTCGGTCAGGCCGATCTGCAGCTCACCGTGCACTTGCAGAGCTTCGCCTACAAGGACGGCGTGCCGCAGGACGACAGCGGCCACGGCGGCGGTTTCGTTTTCGACTGCCGCGCTTTGCCCAACCCCGGACGCCAGGCGCGCTTCGCGCCGCAGACTGGCAAGGATTCCGAAGTGGCGGAGTTCCTCGGTCAAGACCCGACCGTGCGCGACTTCCTGCGCCACGTCTTCGCACTGATCGACCGCAGCGTCGACAATTATCGCAGCCGCAACTTCACCAATCTCTCCGTCGCCTTCGGATGCACGGGAGGACGCCACCGTTCCGTGTTCTGCGCCGAGCGGCTCGCCGAGCACCTGGCGCTCGACCAAGCCGTGCAGGTCAAGCTGGTGCACCGAGGGTTGGAAGCGACCGCGGCGCCGACCCCATGAAGGCCATGGTGCTCGCGGCGGGCGTCGGCAGCCGGCTGCGCCCACTGACCGATCATTGTCCGAAAGCACTGGTCGAGATCGCAGGCGTGCCGATGATCGAGATCGTTCTGCGCCGGCTCGCCGCAGTCGGAGTTCGTGACGTCGTCGTCAACGTTTTCCATCACGCCGAAAGAGTGCAGGAGTTTCTGCGGGGCTGCACGCATTTGGACCTGTCCATCCGTGTCGCACGCGAAGCCGAGCTGCTCGACACCGGTGGTGGCTTGAAGAACGTGAGCGATTTCTTCGCCGGCAGTTCGGCGTTCTTTCTGCACAATGTCGATGTCGTGAGCAGCGTCGACCTGCTCGCCCTGTACGAGGCGCATCGCGATCGCGGCGCGCTGGCGACGCTTTCTGTGCGCGACCGCCCGGCCTCGCGCCTGCTGTTGCTCGACTCCTCGGATCGCCTCTGCGGCTGGGAGCGCCCCGACACGGCGGAACGCCGCTGGGCTTCGACACCGGTCGCGCCCGTCACGCGCGTCGGGTTCGATGGCATTCAGGTGCTGTCGCCGCAGATCCTCGACAAGCTGGTCGAGACCGGGCCGTTCTCGCTCACCCAGGCCTACTTGCGCCTGGCCGGGCTCGGCGAGCACATCGCAGCCCATCGTGCCGATGACTCCTTCTGGGCCGATATCGGTTCGGTCGCCAAGCTGGAAGCGGTCGAGCGCCACGTCGCGATGCACGGCTTGCCGGCGTGAGAGCGCTGCGGCAGGGCGCGGGCCGGAGGACTGCTACAATGTGCTCCAACGAGCCACTCCGATCCTCGAGGTGAACCATGTCGACACGCGGCTTTTCGATCGCTGCACTCGCTACCTCGTGGATGCTGCTTTTGGCTTCCCAAGTGGCAGCACAGATCTCGATTCCGACGAAGGCCCACGAGACCCTGAGTTTCGAACTTCAGAGCTTGCGCGACAACATCACACTATTCAGAGGAGATCCGCAGCTGCTGTTGTCCATGAATGTTCGGCCGGACAGGTTCAGGCCGCGGGTCGAATACACAAGCCAGGCCCAAGCGGTGCTGCGAATCCGCGACCTGTACATTTCCGATCACCCGCAATTCAGCGATCTGACGGCTGCCGAGCGCGACGAGGAGGAGGATGCGCCCTACACGGAGGAGTGGGAGATCCGACTCAGCCCCGCCGGGCCGACGGATTTCTCCATGTTCTGCGAGCGGGGTGAGGGCACGTTCGACTTCACCGACCTCGAGGTGCGAAGCGTGGATCTCCGGGCGGAGGGGACGAAAGTGGACGTCGACTTTTCCAGCCAGAACCCGATCGAGCTCGAAAGCTTCGTCGCCCGCGTACCCACGGGATCGTTCCAGTTCCACCACATGATCAATGCCCGGGCCAAGGAAATCAGACTCCACCTGCCCGGTTCAACGTGTCAGTTCGAGGTCACTGGCAAGCAATTCGAAGGCGAGTCGATGGCCTATTTCGAGGGTGTGCCAGCGGAGATGCAAATGCTCGTGTCCCGCAAGGTCGGCCTGCGCGTCACCGGCCCGGCGGCCACGATCGCCCGCTTCGAAGCCCCGCACATGACGCGCGAAGGCGAAGACCTGGTGAGTCAAGGCTACGCAGCCGCCAAGTGCCGCATCCGACTCACCTTCGCCGCGGAGATCCCGAAGCTCAACGTGGAATGGCAATGAGGGGAGCCTGCCAGCGAACTCATCGCGCATAGCTCACAAACACAAGTCGAACGAATAACATCCCAACCGTGGCCAAATAACTCAAGACGTTGGCCCGCCAACTCCAGCGCTTCACTTCGGCTCGAGGCAGCGACGTCCTTCGGCGGCGCAAGGAACTGGAATCGGGCTCGTCGCCAGCGTACTCGGACCTGCAACCGGTGCGGCCGGTCTCTCGCACCCAGGCGCGCAGAATCTGGGTCCTGGGCGGAATCGCGGTAGTAACGATTGCCTTGCTCGCCTGGTTTGCGGCTTCGCGCCGTGAACGCGAACGCTCTCCCACCCCGCCGTGGTCGCGATCCTCCCCGAGCGCAGCGGATGGATTTCGATTGTCGGTCCGTCGCGATGGCTGGCCGTGCTCCTTGGTCGGTGGATTTTCGATTGTCGGTCCCATCGCAATGGCTGGCCGTGCTCCTTGGTCGGTGGATTTCGATTGTCGGTCCCGTCGCGATGGCTGGCGTGCTCCTTGGTCGGTGGATTTCGATTGTCGGTCCCGTCCCGATGCCTGGCTGTGTTCCTCGGTCGATGGATTTCGTTTGTCGGTCCCTTTTCGGTGCTGGCCGCGGGCCCGGAAAACGTGGAGCAGCCGCCACTGTTGTATCGAACTCGATGCCGGTGCCGCCTCCCGCATTTCTTGGGGCCGAGCGCTCGCCATCGCCAAATGGAGTGTGTCGATTGAGTTCATGCCTCTCCTCGACAATGAATCGCACTCGAACTCATGGAAGCTTCATGCCAACCCGTGAGGGGGTCCTAGAACCAGTGATCTCGAGTTCTCGAGCTTCAAGAGTGTCAACGTTGGCGACACGAATTGACAACTTGATTTACAAACCAAAGAGCGAAGTCCATTTGACGGAATGTACGGACTCCGGGGGTTTCACCGCGCAATCCCAGCCCGAGAACCGACCCGACCTTACCCGCGGGCATTCACCAGGCGCGCCGGCTCGGTGCGCGCGATCCAGTGCGTCGGCCAGCTCCGACCCGATGCGGATCACGTCCGCGGCCGGCAGCGCGCCCCGCGCTAGCCTGGCGGCCAAGGTCTCGCCATCGACCAGCTCCATCACAAGGTAATCGGTTTCGCCTTCGCGCCCGATGTCGTGCAGCACACAGATGTTGGGATGGTTCAACGACGACACGGTCTTCGCCTCGCGCTCGAAACGCGCCCGAACCTCGGCGTTCGTCGACAAATGTTGTGGCAGCACCTTGATGGCGACGTCGCGCCCCAGCCGCGAGTCGCGGGCAAAACACCCCTGTCCATGAGACTTCTGGCACCTTCTTGACACATGTCGGGTGAAGAATGAAAATCCGGCTCTTCTCGATCGCCGCGCACGTGCATCCTTGGGCGGTTCGAGCGATGACACCAGGAGAGGGATCCCACGATCGTCCCCGCCGGCGTGCCGGCCCGTTTCTGCACTGGCTGGTGCGCACGAAACGCTTCTGGCTCGCCGTCGCGATCGTGGTCGCATACACGATATTCGGCTTCCTGATCGCGCCTGGAATCGTTTCCGACCAGATCGTCGGCAAGATCGCAACGGTGCTCGGCCGGCAGGCGACCGTACGCGATGTGGATGTCAATCCGTACACACTCTCGGCGCGAGTCGAGGGATTCGACTTGCAAGATTCGGACGGCGAGGTCTTCGTTTCCTTCGAAGAGCTGTTCTTGGACTTCCAGGTGTCGAGCCTCTTCCGGCGCGCGTTCACCTTCAAGATCGTCCGGCTCGTGAGCCCGCACGGGCACGTGCGGCTCATGCCCGACGAGAAGCCAAACTTCCGCGACATCCTCGACAAGCTCGCGGCGCGGCCCGTTCCACCGCCATCCGAGAAACCGAAGAAGCCGCCGCGCATCCTGCTGCAACGGCTCGAGGTCCGCGACATGCGCCTCGCCGCGACCAATCTCGCGCACCCGAATCCCGAGAAGATCGCATTCACGCCAGTCGATCTCACCTTGGAGGACTTCACCACCATCCCGAACCGCGATGGAACGCTCAGTCTCGCCGCCACGGGCCAAGGAGGCGGCCGGTGGGAGTGGGCCGGCACGGTGACCTTCGAGCCGATGCACTCGAGCGGCACTTTCGCCATCACGGGTGAGAAGCTCCCAGAGATCTGGAACGTCATCCGCAATCGCGTCACGTGGGAGATCCCGAGCGGCGAACTGCATTTGCGGCTCGACTACGCCGTGGACATCGTGCCCGACAGCATGACGGTCGCGATCACCGGCGGCACGATCCACCTCGACCAATTCAGCTTCCGCGCCAAGGGTCGCGAGCCCGAGTTGCTCGCGCTCGACTCGCTGCGCGTGAGTGGTATCGAGCTGCGGTTCCCGCAACAAACGGTGTCGGTGCAGCGCATCGGCTTCGCCGGCTTGCGCGCCACCGCATGGCTCGACCCCGCACGCAAGGTGAATTGGCTCGCGCTGCTCGCGCCGCCTGTGCTCACGCCGAGCGGCGCAGCCAGAGCGCAGGGCAGCAGCTCGACCGCCGGCGCGCCAGGCACAGGAGTCGCGGTCTCGGGTCAGCCGCCCGGCTCCAAATTGCCTCCGGCGTGGAAGGTGGCGGTCAGCGAGGTCGACATCGCGCACGCCTCGGCTCACTTCACCGACAGCACGGTGACACCGCCGTTCGCGCTCGAGTTGGCCCCAGTGGATGGCGTGCTGCGCAATCTTGCATCCACACCCGGCGCGAAGTTCGACCTAGAGGTCAGTGTGGGCATCGCGGGGAAGGGAACCCTCGCCTTGCAAGGGAAAGCCGGTGCATTGCCGCTGGAAGCGGACGTTCACGTGCATCTCGCCGCGCTTCCGTTGACGATCTTCCAGCCTTACCTGAACGGCAAGACCAAGCTCGAGCTCCGAAACGGCGACGTCGGTGTCGAAGGCCAGCTGGTGGCTCGCACCGTGGAAGGGGTCGAGCGACCGGATGTGGGATTCGAGGGCTCGGTCACTTCGAGCAGCTTCCTGTCGCAGGACGCGCGCACACGCGAACGCTTCCTGGCCTGGAAAAAACTCGACTTGAAGGGCGTCGCAGCAGGCAGTCGCAAAGTGCGCATACAGTCGATCGAGGCATCGGAACCTTACGGCCGCATCATTGTGTTCGAGAACCGCCGGACGAACATCGACGAGGTGTTCATGATCCCGCCGCGGGACACGACTCGGACTGCGGTCGCGACACCTCCCAAACCGCCGCCAGTTCCGACCCAGATCGGCGTGGTTCGGCTCGCGAACGGCACCGCCGACTTCGCCGACCTCTCGCTGATCCTGCCGTTCGCGGCCGGGATCGTCGACTTGAATGGCGAGGTGAGCGGCTTGTCATCGGACGAGCTGGAGCGCGCCGACGTCAAGCTCGACGGCGGGCTCAACCCGGCCGGTGCCGTGCACGTTCGCGGCAAGATCAACCCGCTGAGCGGTGATCTCTACACCGACCTCGCGGTCCAATTCCAGGACTTCGACATGCCGGCGCTCTCGCCGTATTCGGGCCAGTTCCTCGGCCGCAAGGTGGACCGAGGCAAGCTGAGGCTCGACCTCAAGTACCAAGTGGCCAAGCGCGAGCTGGTGGGCGAGAACAAGATCATCCTGGATCAACTCGAGTTCGGTGAGGACGTGGAGAGCCCGGAAGCGACGTCGCTGCCGGTGGGCCTCGCCGTCGCGCTGCTCAAGGATCGTCAGGGAAAGATCGATCTCGATCTGCCGGTCAAGGGCAATCTGGACGATCCGAAGTTCAGTATCTGGGATGCCGTTTGGGATGTGCTGCGGAACATCGTCGTCAAGCTCGTGACGGCGCCCTTTTCGCTCCTCGGCCGACTCGTGGGATGGGGCGGCGACAGCGACGAGATGAGCCACGTCTACTTCGCACCGGGCCTGCACGAGATCGACCCCGCTGAGCACGAGAAGGTGACCAAGCTGGCGCAGGCGCTCGCAGAACGCCCGCAGCTGCGGCTCGAGGTGCGCGGATGTTCGAACGTAGAGACCGATTCGAGAGCGATCCGCGAGATGAGGTTCACCGCGCTGGCCGACGACCGCTCCGCGCGCGATCCCGGGAAGTACCCGCCGACATTGGGCGGGGCTGGCTACGCTCCCCGCCTGTTCCGCGATCTGTACGATGAACAGTTCGGCCGTGACTCACGCACGGCACTCGAACAGCACTTCCAGGTGCCGAAGATTGAAAAGGATGGCAAGCCGCATCCGGAGGACAAGGTCCTCGACGAAGCCGCGTTCTACGCCGAGCTACGCAGGGTGCTCACCGAAGCCCACGCGGTGGACCCGACCGAGCTGCGGGCGCTGGCGCAGGATCGCTCCACCGCTGTGAAGTCATACCTCGTGCAAACCGGCAATGTAGAGGAGACGCGGATTTTCCTGCTCGAGGTCGACGAGAACGCCAAGCTCACCGACGGGCGCATCCAGATGGATCTCCAGCTCGGCAGCTGACGGTTTCCTGGAAGTCGAGCTCATTGCTCCCTGCCCTCGGCGGTGGATGGGCCGAAGCCCCAACGTCCGCGCCAACTCTGCCGGAATCGTTCGCGCCAACGTCAGGCCGCCGAAGTAGCAATGGGCGAACTGATCGATGGAGGATCGATCACGGTGGGACAGCCACACCACACCGCGGCGAAGCCGACCAGGTTCGTGAGGAGGACGTAGCCCGCGATGACGGATGCGCGTTCGCCCCCCCATCGCCCGCTCACCTGTTGGCTTGCGCTGTCCATCGGACGATGAAGCCACGCGCCGTCGGCAACGGACCAGATGCCAAGGCATTCAAACGGGCGTCAACCTGCGTTGATGAACGAGCGGCTGAGGCCGCGGCCGAGGCTGGCGGCCGGCTGGCATCTCGTCTGATTCCACCCGCCGGCTGTGGTCGAGGCCAGCCGACATGCGGGTGCACCGCCGCCCAGGACTCAATACGAGCGCCATGCACCGATCCTTGTCTTAATCGTCCACCGAACAGCCTGACGTTCACCCGCGGGTCGCCGAACATCTCCATGTTCTGGCACTGCGCGAACCAGTGCCCGACTCGTCCAGCGCGAAGCCAGACTAGGAATGTGTGAGGTGACGTTATTGGTACAACTGTTTGACACGCTCCCAGGTAGTCTTGCTGATAGTTGTCGAGCACAACGTGGTCGAGTTCACGTACAAAGCGCCACCATCGACGCAGAACGCCGAGCCACAGTTCCCTGGCCGTACGACGGGGCATTCCCACGACGGATTCCTGGGGGTCGAATGAGCGCTGGCACCGAGGACTGCCTCGGCCCCCGGCGCTGCCGGGGTCAAGGTGCCCAAGTAGATCAATACGCAATCACCAGGTTGTGGCCGCGCAAAAGAGACGTTCACGCCAGCGCCGAAGGGATGTCCGACCACGGATGTTCCCGCATAGGGAGTCAACGAGACTTCCCAGCCCAAAGGCAAGCCGACGATCCGGAACTCGGCCAAGGTGATCCCCTCACAGTATTCCGGTGCAGTCGTCGCACCGGAGACCGCGATATAGAACACTCCTGCGCCCGGCGTGGATGGGATCCTGAGGTCGCATGATACGCAATCCGGGTCTGCAAACAGTCCGATTGACGCGGCTCGCGACTGAGGCACCCAGAAAGCAACTGTCGCCACGAGAACCACCAGCATACGCATGTGAACCACCTCATCAAACGTCAGCGGGCTCGAGGGCCGTCAGCCGCGCTCACGCCGCTCACCTGCCGCCTCACGCAGGGCAGATCTTGCCAGGATTCGCGTCGAATCCAGGATCGGAAGCGACGAGTCGGCATCGCTGATGAGCAGCGGGATTTCTGTGCACCCGAGTACCTGCATCCCAGAAGCCGTGAAAACCGGCCACAGGCTTCGTTTGGCGGCGAAAGCGACCCCTCCATAGAGCGGCTCGTTCCTCGAGGAGCAAGCGCATCTCGTTCGTTGGCTCGAAGCCCAGCACTTCGTAAAGATGCTGTTCAGCGCTGCTCGCGTCAAACACACACATCCGAAACACCATCAGTCCGGCGGTTCATTCGCAGCAGGTGCCGCAGCCTCGGCCGCACGCTGGGACCACATCGACGGGCCACCGTTCTTCGGTGGCAACGAAGCCGAGCTGCGTGACTGCGCGGATACGATCATGGACACGGCCGTGGGATTGTTCGCGACGATCGATGGGATGGCGGTACAGAACCTGGACAGTTACCGGGTGCGGTCGCCACTGTACGAATCAGCGCGCTTGATCTACAGCGGCAGGCCCATTTTCTTCAGGAAGACGGGGTAGCGCGCGTCGCCTTCGAGGTTCTTCAGGAGTGGGTCGCCCTTCATGCGGTGCAGTCCCGTATCGCGCTGATCATAGGCGCGCTCGAGCCAAGCGAACGCCTGGTCGACCTCGCCTCGGAACGCATACACCTCGGCGATTTGAAAGGCGCCATCCCTCCCGTACTCTTCGATCAGACCCTCGAGCGCAACGCGAGACTTCTCGCCCTCTCCCATCGCGTGGTAGGCCAATGCTGCGCCTTGCGCGCGAAACCATGGTTCCGCGGCTCGCTGCGTTTCGGCGATCGCGTCCTCTGGACGACCGAGCGCCAAAAAGACGAGCCCCAGAGCATAGGGTACCCGACCATTTTCAGGTTGCAACTCCATCGCTTTCCGCAGCGCTGCCTCCGCCTCATGGAAACGTCCGAGGTACCAGGCCCATCTCGCCACTCCATGGATGTAATTGCCGACGGAAAGTGGGTCGATCACGGCGGCTCGTTGGGCCAGCGCCAGGGCCTCGTTGAGTCGGCCCATGCAACCGGCCTGGAACGCGGCGCCATGGAGAACGTCACTATTCCCCGGCGCGAGCACGAGCGCTCGAGCATAGTCTCGATCCGACCCTACCCAGTCCCAATCCCGTTCACCTTTGATGTAGCCCATGGCTGCATGCGCTTCCGCCAAGTCATCATCGAGTGCCAGCGCCTGCGCAGCAGCACCGCGAGCCTGTTCGAAGTCTGAAAGCGGGATGAATCCAAAGCTGGCGGCGCTGGCGAGTGCTTGAGCCAGACGCGCCCATGCCACGGCGTATCCTGGGTCGATGCTCACTGCCTGCCTGTAGTAGGCGATGGCCCTCTCGGCCCCTTCCTTCCCACCACGATCGCCGAAGTAGTCTCCTTGGAGGATGGCGTTGTAAGCCTCCGCGTTGGGGGCACGGACTGGCGTCTGCTTCTCATCTAGCACCAGCTTTTCCTCGAGCGCCGTCGCCACCGCGCGTGCGATTTCATCCTGCACCTGGAAGATGTCGTCGAGCACCTTGTCGTAAGTTTGTGACCAGAGATGGAAGCCATCGGCTGCGTTCACGAGCTGCGCCGTGATTCGCACACGGCGGCCCGCCTTGCGAACGCTGCCTTCGAGAATCGCGCCGACGTTGAGTTTCTGACCGATGCTCCGCAGGTCGTCGGGTTTTCCCTTGAAAGCGAATGAAGAAGTCCTGCCCGTGACCCGCAGGCCGGGGATCCGAGCCAGCGTGTTGAGCAGCTCCTCCGCCACACCGTCCGAGAAATACTCTACGGACGCGTCGTCGCTCATGTTCACGAAGGGCAGAACCGCGACGGACGCCAAATCGACGGGCTGAGAGAAAGCGCCACCAGGGCTCTGGAACGAGATCGAGGACCCATGTTCGCCGGTCGAACCATTCGGCCGGCCCATTCTACTGATCACCCAGACCGATACCACGACCGCGAGGAATCCGATCCCTGCCATTCGACGCCACGGACGTCTGCGAGCCGGCTGGATTCCGCTAGATATCGTTGCCGCCTCGCCGCCCGCGGCATTGGCGGGCGTGGAACCGATGGACGGGACCGACCCGGAGGGAAGTTCTCGCGTATCCCCCGAGTCGATTTCCTTCTGCAGCTCATGGAGCTCGTTGCGCACGTCGTTCGCCGATTGCGTACGCTCCTCGGGATCCTTCGCCAAGCAATGCATGATGATCCGTCCCAGATGTCCTGGCAATTCCCCTCGCACGTCGTTTAGCGGCGAGGGTTCGTCGCGCAGGATGCTCGAGACGAGAGCCGCCTGCGACTCGCCCCTGAAGGGGCGACTTCCAGTGGCGAGCTCATAGAGAACGACACCGAGCGCGAACAGATCCGTTCGATGATCGATCGCCTTTCCCAGGAGCTGCTCCGGTGACATGTAAGGCAACGTTCCCAGCAAGGCTCCGATCTCCGTCAATGTCGACGTCGTGTTCTCGGACCCGCCTCCCCCCCATCCCATGGTGGTCTTGGCGAGCCCGAAGTCGAGCACCTTCACTCGGCCGTCGGGTGTCACCATGACGTTGCCCGGCTTGAGATCGCGATGGACGATTCCACGCCCGTGCGCTGCCGAGAGCGCATCGGCGAGAGCGATCCCGAGCTGGATCAGCTGGCGCAATGCCACACCTCCGGGAACGACCAGTCGATCGAGGGATTGTCCCTCGACGAACTCCATGGCGAAGAAGTGTCTGCCGCCGGCTTCCTCGAGTGAATGGAGGGTGACAATGTGCGGATGATTGATGGCTGCCAGCGCCTCGGCTTCGCGCCGCAGTCTCTTCAAGCGCTCGGGGTCGGCGACCACATTGTCCGGCAAGAACTTGAGCGCCACGTTGCGCTTGAGCTTCGTGTCCTCGGCCAGGTAGACCTCGCCCATGCCACCGGCACCGAGAGGTCGGAGAATGCGGAAGTGGGCAAACTGACGGCCGGGAGCGAACGACATTTAGCGTCTCCTGAGAAGACACGACTCGACCCAGCGCAGTGGCCGATCCTGGACGACCTCGCTCCGCGCTGTCAATCCGCGTTCGCCACGAGACTCGTCTACGGTTGCAGCAGTTGGCTGAGCGCTGCGATTCCGCCGGAGAGCACCACGCCGGTCCAGCGCAGACACACCACGGAGACGCCGAGCGATCGCGCCGCCTCGGGATTCTCTCCGACGGCGTGCAGCCGAAACCGACAATCCAGCGGCGAGAAGGTTGATCCCCAGCCCGCTCACGATCTGGTTGGCGCCGAAGCGCACGCAGACGAGCGCGTGCAACGCCCCGAGACCGGCACGGCGCGCCGACAACGCGCTACGGCGCAAAAACCGTCCGGCCCGCCATCACGATGACAAGCAGGATGACCATGCTTGCAGAATGTCGACGAATTCCTTCGGCACGAGCACGTTGATGACGAAGCCACCGCGATCGAGCTCACCGAAGA
>DASRJO010000215.1:0-39392 GCA_035649435.1 Candidatus Krumholzibacteriia bacterium
GCCCGCCATGCTGTGCCAGCATGCGGCAGACGGTGGACTTCCCCGCGCCGATGCCGCCCACGACCGCATAGCGTCGCATCAGTGCGCCTCGGCCCAATGACGGCCCGTGCCGATTTCGACCATGAGCGGGACCGAGAGTCGCAAAGCGTGCTCCATCTCGTGGCGCGCGAGCGCCGCGACGCGTTCGAGCTCGGATTCGGGCAGCTCGAACAACAGCTCGTCGTGCACCTGCAGGATCATGCGAGCGTGCAGGCGCTCGCTCTGCAGTCTCCGATGCACCCGGACCATCGCGATCTTGATCAAGTCGGCGGCGCTGCCCTGGATCGGCGCGTTGACGGCGACACGCTCGGCGAAGGCGCGTTGGCCCGGATGAGCGCTGGCGAGATCGGGCAGATGCAGCTTGCGTCCGAGCAAGGTGGTGACGAAGCCTTGCTTCCGCGCCTGCTGCACCATGTCCTGAGTGTAGGCGCGGACGCCGGGATAGCTGGCGAAGTATTCGTCGATGAAGCGCCGCGCCTCCTCGATCGAGATGCCGAGTTGCTGCGCCAACCCGCGCGCTCCCATGCCGTAGAGGACGCCGAAGTTCACCGTCTTCGCCGCCGCGCGCTGCGCCGGCGTCACCGCCTCCGGCGCGCAGCTGGCGATGCGTGCCGCGGTCAAGGTGTGCACATCGCCGCCGTCGCGAAAGGCCTGAAGCAAGGCGCGGTCCTGCGACAGATGCGCCATGATGCGCAGCTCGATCTGCGAATAATCCGCCGACAGCAGCCTTGCATCGGCTGCTTCGGCGACGAAGGCAGCGCGGATGCGCCGCCCGATGTCGCTGCGGATCGGGATGTTCTGCAGGTTCGGATCCGAGGACGACAAGCGCCCGGTGGACGCCACCGTTTGGTGGAAGCAGGTATGGATCCGCCCGCTCTGCGCGTGCACCAAACGTGGCAAGGCCTCGGTGTAGGTCGAGCGCAGCTTCGCCAGCTGGCGGTACTCGAGCACCTGTCGCGGCAGCTCGTGTTCGAGCGCCAGACGTTCGAGAACGTCGCCGTCCGTGCTCCAACCTTTCTGCGTGCGCCTGCCGTGCGGCAGTCCGAGCTCGGTGAAGAGGATTTCGCCCAGCTGCCGCGGCGACTGCAGATTGAACGGGCGGCCCGCGAGCGCATAGATCGCCGTCGCGAGAACCGCGCTGCGCTCCTCGAGCTCGTGTGACAGCTTGCCGAGCTGCGCCACGTCCACCTTGACACCAGCCTGCTCCATGTCGAAAAGCACGCGGAGGAGCGGCATTTCGACCTCGTCGAACAATCCATGCAGGTGTGCGTCGCGAAGTTTGGTCTCGAGCCGTGCGACGAGAGGATGCAACGCCGCGGCGAGACCTCCGACCCACTTCTCGCTCTCGGCGCGCGGCATGCGGCGAGCGTCACCCCCGCGGGCGGCGCCTGGGCGCGGCACCTGCGACTCGAGCTGCTGGGCGACGATCGCCTCGAGATCCGGCGTCGGGCGCGATGGATCCAACACGTAGGAAGCGACCATGGTGTCGAACCAGGGTTCCCCCAGGACGAAGCCTTCGGCGTGCAACAAGGTCACCAGGTGCTTGAGATCGTGCCCGAGGAGTCGGAGCCCACTCCGCCGCATGCAGTTGCCGAGCACCGCGCGCACGGTCGCGATGTCCCAGCCTTCGCCACGCGGCGTTTCGAGACCGAGCCCGCCGAGGAGCGGCTGCGACCGTGCGCTTTCGAAGTGCAGGACGAAAGCATGGTCGGCGGATGGCGCGAGTGCGAGAGCATGGATTCCTTCTCTCCCCCCAGGGTCGGGCGCGGTCTGCGCGATCACGGCCAGCTGCTCCGCGGCTCGCAGGCGCTCGGCCAACGCCGTCAATTGCGCTTCGGATTCGACGGCCTCGACATGCACCGGACTCGCCGCTGCTGTCGGCGCCGGCAGCTTCTGCAACAGATGCCAGAACTCGAGCTGGCGCAAGATCTGCTGGAGTCGTGGCCAGTCGGGTGTTTGCCACTGCAGGTCGTCCTCGCCGACGTCGAGCGGCACGTCGGTCACGATGCGCAGCAGCTGGCGCGAATGCTCGGCCGATTCCCGCCCCGCCTGGAGCTTCTGTCGCAGCGACAGTGGGGTCAAGCGCTCGATCTCGGCGTAGATCGCCTCGAGCGAACCGTGATCGAGCAACAGCTTGCGCGCCGTCTTCTCTCCGATCCCGCGCACGCCGGGAACGTTGTCCACCGCATCCCCTGTGAGCGCCAAATAGTCCACGATCTGCGCGGCCTCGAGACCGAGCTGGGCCCGCAACTCGGCGGGACCGATTTCCTCGAGCTCGGTGCCGGCGCGGCGCCAGCGCAACATGCGAATCGAATCGGACAGCAATTGTTGAAAGTCCTTGTCGCCGGTCACCAAGTAGACCTGGGCGCCGGCGCGCTCGAACCGCCGCGCCAAGGTGCCCAGGACGTCGTCGGCTTCGACGCCCGGGACCTGCAACCGCGGCAGGCGAAATGCATCGAGGGTTTCGTACAGGCGCCCGAGCTGTGCCGCCATCGCGTCGGGCATGGGGGGACGCCCGGCCTTGTATGTGGCGTCGAGATCGTGGCGGAAGGTCTTGCCGGGCGCGTCGAAGACGATCGCGGCGCGCGCCGGCGCATGGCGTTCGAGTGCCT
Organism: Candidatus Krumholzibacteriia bacterium; assembly: GCA_035649435.1. GTDB lineage: Bacteria > Krumholzibacteriota > Krumholzibacteriia > DASRJW01. The sequence goes on from DASRJO010000215.1 coordinate 2,652, forward strand.
TGAGCACGGTGTTGACGAAGGCGAAGGTGAGGCTGGTTTCTTCACCGCGTGAGTTGCGCAGCGGATTGCGCACGAAAGCGTAGTACGAGCGGTAGGCGAGCCCGGTGCCGTCGAGGAGCAGGACCTTCATGCGCGCCTCCGCCGGCGCCAGCCATACAGACCGTGGGCTTCGATGTACCGGCGCACGAGGTCGGGCACCTGGTAGCGCACGGAGATCTGGCGGCCGAGCAGCGATCGGATGCTCGAGCTCGAGACCGACGACAGCACCAGCTCGTGATAATGCAGGCCGAGCGCCGTGGCGCGACGGCGGGCTCGCGCAGCGCCGGGGCGCGCGAACACGACCAGCCGCGCTTCGGCGACGATGTCCAGCCATTGTCGCCAGGACGGCAAGTCGAGCAGTGCATCGCCGCCGAGCAACAGGGTCGGCCGCTCGCCGCTCCGCGCGCGCCAGGTGCGAATGGTGTCGATGGTGTACGAGGGCCTGCTCTGCCGCAGCTCGACATCGCTGATGCGGAACGCCGGATTGCCGCGCACGGCCAGGCGCAACATCGCCAACCGGTCCTCGGGTCCGGCCACGGACCGGCCCTTGTGCGGCGAGCGCCACGCCGGGACGAACACGACGCGATCGAGACGCTCGACGTGGCGCAAGACTTCCGCCACCACCAGATGGCCTTGGTGGACCGGATCGAAGCTGCCACCGAACAGGGCGACGCGCATGGGCGTCCTAGCGCGGTTCTGGCGCGGTTTGTGGCTCCGCTGCCGACGACCGATGCTCGGCCTCGACCGCGGCGCGATGTCCGGGAAAATCAGCGATCAGCCGGCGATAGGTCGCCTCCGCCTCCGCCGACTGCCCGAGCAACTCGTGGCAGCGCGCCTTCCACAGCAAGGCCTCGGGCACCCAGCGGCTCTCGGGCGTGTCGCGCAGCACGACCTCGAAGTAGACCAGCGCGGAAGCCCACTGCTTGCGCTTGATCCACATCATGCCGATCTGATGCTCCTTCTCGGCGAGCCGATCGGCGACCTCGATCAAGCGCTCGCGCGTGTCGGCCGTATGCGGCGACTCCGGATAGCGCAGTTGGAACTCCTGCAAGCACGTCCGCGCCCGCAGCGCGAAGGTGGCATCGAGCTGGGGTGGTCGCATTTGCCCGACGTAGCACAAGCACTCTTGGTAAGCGGCGTCGTCCCGGAGCAAGCTGCGGGGAAACTCGCGCACCAGGATGGAAAACTCCACCGCGGCCTCGGCGAAAGACTTGCCCTTGTACTGCGCCATCCCGAGAAGGAACTGCGCCGAATCGGCGAGAGCATGCCCGGGGTGCAGGTCCAAGAAACGCTTGAAGTGTGCCTGCGCATCGAGAAATCGATTGGCCTCGAGCGAGACGCGGCCGACCTCGAATTCATAGCGTTCGGAATCCTTGGACACCGGCACCGGCGGCAGGCCACAGCCGCCGAGCAGGGTCAAGGTCGCGCCGGCGATCCGGAGCGCGCGTCGCCACGTGGAGAAGGTCGATCTCACCGCGCTCCCAGGCGCGGATCGAGCACGGCATCGATCCACTCCAACCTCGCGGAGCTCGACGCGGTCTCGAGACATTCGCGCCAGGCGCGGGCCTGCACCGCTGCCGGGCCGTGGCGGACTTGCTCCCACGCGGTGCGCGCCGCGCCGATGTCGCCACGCGCTTGCGCCAGCTGACCCTGCAGCAGACGGGCCTCTTGCAGTTCGGGCATGGACTGGAGTACCAGATCCAGCTGTTCGCTGGCTTGCTCGAGCTTGCCGCGCTCGAACAGCGCACGCGCCAAACCCAGCCTCACATCGGCGTATCCCGGGCAGAGCCGCAGCGCGCGCCGCAGCTCTTCCTCCGCCTCCGGGAGCAAGCCATAACTGCGGTAGCGCTCCGCCAACCCGACGTGGCGCTTGGCCAAGTCGTCGAGCGCTGCTTCGGGCAGCTCTTCACCGGCGCGGCGGGCCAGACGATCGAAGGTCCGCAGATGCTCGCGCGCACCTTGGTATGCACCCCGCTCGAACAGGAGGATGGCGAGATTGAGATGGCCCTCGGCGTAGTCGGGGTTGAGCTCGAGTGCCCGTTGCAGATGCGATTCGGCGCGCAGCGGTTCGCCCTGGAGCGACAACGCCAGAGCCAGCTGGTTGTGCACGTCCGGCCATTCGGGCCGATGGTAGGCGGCTAGTTGCAGCACGCGCACCGCTTCCGCGTAGCGGCCGAGCCCGAGCAGACTGCGTCCATGTGCGAGAGCGTTCTGCGGTTCCATCGTCACTCCTGGTCAACTCCCGAGCGGCTTCCCGGACCCATTCAGTTCGACGCATTCTGGTTGGAAAAGAACAGCGCGATCAAACCGACCACGATTCCGGTCACGACCACGGGCTCGACGTAGCGGTTCCATCCCTGCTCGGGGAGCGTCGCTTTCAGATAATCCGCGCTGCCTTTTTCCTCCAGCACGCTCAAATTGTCCTCCGCCACCTCGTCGCTCAGCTTGGATTCGGCCTGTTCGCTCCAGAGAATGCTCGCGGCATCCTGATCGACCAGGCGGGCGAATATCCGCGCGCTCGCTTCGCGTTCGAGACGGCGCTCACCGAACCAAGCGTGCCGCCACGCGCGCGGGTACGCGATTCTCAGATCGACGACCTCGAACTCGAGCTCCAGACCGAGCGAGTCCGGCCGCGTGAGCACGGTCATCCCCGACTCGGCGAGAGCGCCGGCGAGCGCGTTCTCGACCAGAAAGGAACCATCGTGCGTGCCGACGCTGCGAATCGCGACCTCACCGCCGCGTGCGTCTGTCGGCAGCTTGCCCACCAACTGTGTGCACGCGGCGCGTGCCGCGTCGCGGACCAGCTCGAAGTTGGTGCGCTGGGATTCCTGCGCACTCGCGGTCCGCACTGCGCCAATCACCGCCAGAGCGAGCCCCACTCCCACGCACCCATTCCGCATCCGCACCACGTTTCCTCCCGCGGCAGGTTCGGGCAAGCAACAGGACCAACTCAAGTTAAGGCGCACGTGGCGCGCCAAGTCAAGGACTTGGCGAGCGTTCCAATGCAGCAAGAGCCCGCGCGACAACGAGTTCAGGCTGCGAGTCCCGGCGGGCTCGCAGTGGGTCCCACACGTGCCCGCAGGTCGTGGACGCAGGCATCGACGATGGTGGCGTCCACGAACTCCCCGGGCACGAGCGGTCGCGTGGATTCCAGAAACACCAGGCCATCGATGTCGAGCGCCTCGCTCTCCGTTCGCCCGATCGCTTGCGCCCGCGGCCAGAGCGGCGACCCTTCGACGCCGCCGGCATCGATCCGGGCGTCGACGAGGACGCGAGGTCGAGTCCCCACGCGCGCGGCGGCGCGCCGCGCGGCGATGTGCATCTGAATCTCGGTCAACACCTGCATGCGGCGCATGGCGGTGCTCGCGCGCGGCCGCCCCGCGAGGTCATACGACGCGGTCCCGGGCTCGCGCGAATAGGTGAAGATGCCGAGGCGATCGAATTCGATCTCTTCGACGAATCGGCACAATTGGACGAAGTCGCGCTCGGTTTCTCCTGGAAAGCCGACGATCACCGAGGTGCGCAACGCGATCTCGGGTCGCCGCTGGCGCAGGTCGAGAAATTGCCGGCGCAATTTCGCCGCCGTGTACGGCCGCCGCATGGCGCGCAGCACCCGTGTCGACGCGTGCTGCATCGGCATGTCGAGATAGCGGGCGATGCGCGGCAATTCGAACAGCTCCTTGGCCATGCGCGCCGTCAGGTGACTCGGGTGCGCGTACAACAACCGGATCCATTCGAGGCCGTCGATCTCGGCGAGCGCGCGCGCGACATCGAGAAGGTCGGCGCGCTCGGGCAAATCAAAGCCGTAATGAGTCAGATCCTGCGCCACGAGATGCAGCTCGCGCACACCGCGCGCCGCCAGCGCGCGTGCTTCGGCGGCGAGGTCCGCCACCGGGCGGCTACGCTGCGTGCCACGCATCAGCGGAATGGAGCAGAAGGTGCAGGCATTGCTGCAGCCCTCGGAGAGCTTGAGATACGCCGTGTGCGCCGGGGTGAGCAGGACGCGTTGCCCGAAGCCGGCGAATGCGCCGCTCGGCGCACGGCGGCTGCCAGAGCGATCCGTTGCCGCGCGCAAGGCGACGGCGGGTTGCTGGGCCATCGCTGCCTCGAGCAATGCGCCGAGCTGGCCGTGCGCGCCCGCGGGCAACCACAGATCGACTTCGGGCAGCGACTCGGCCAACTCCTCCGGCGCACGCGCCACCAGACAGCCGAGAACGCCGAGAATGCGGCCGTGTCCGTATGCCTTGTGTTGCGCCAGCTCGAGGATGCGCTGCACGGACTCCTCGCGCGCGATTTCCAGGAACCCGCAGGTGTTGACCAACAACACGTCGGCGGCGGCGGGATCGCTGACCGATCGCGCACCCGCGGCGGCCAACAGGCCGAGCGTCGCCTCGGCATCGACGAGGTTCTTGGCGCAGCCGAGCGAATCGAGATAGACACGCACGCCGGCGAGAGTCGCGGGCGGAACGAGCGGCGAGGGCGAGAAGAGAGTCATGGAACCGCGGGGGTCAGGGTTCATTCGGCGCGCTGGGGCAGGTCCTCTGGACGCTCGAGGATCTCGCGTGCTTTCGCCCCGGAACCGGGACCGACGACTTGCGCTTCCTCGAGCATGTCCATGATCCGTGCGGCGCGAGAATACCCCACCTTGAGCCGGCGCTGCAAATAGGACACCGAGGCGACGCCGCTGCGCACCACCAGCTCGCGGGCGGTCTCGAAGAGATCGTCGTCGGCCGAGGCCTCGCCGGCGGCTCCGGTGCGAGGATCGTCGAGATCGAGCTGACCGGCGCCGCGGCCGAAGGAGCGCCAATGCGCCGCGATGCGTTCGCATTCCTCGACGCTGACGAAGGCGCCGTGCAGGCGAATGGGGCTCGGGCGCCCGCCGGGAAGGAGCAACATGTCGCCGCGACCGAGGAGCGCCTCGGCGCCGTTGCCGTCGAGGATCGTGCGCGAGTCCACCCGCGACGAAACCTGGAAGGCGATGCGGCAGGGAAAGTTCGCCTTGATCACGCCGGTGATCACGTCGACCGAGGGACGTTGCGTCGCCACCACGAGATGGATGCCGACGGCGCGCGCCATCTGCGCCAGGCGCGCGATCGGCGTCTCGATCTCGCCGCCCACCTGGATCATGAGATCGGCCAGCTCGTCGACGACGACGACGACGTACGGCAGCACTTCGTGCGGCTCGCCCGTCTCGTCCTTCCAGTCGCCCGCGCGCACCTTCTTGTTGTAGCCGACGATGTTGCGCACGCCGGCGCGCGCGAGCTCACGATAGCGGCGCTCCATCTCCACCGTCATCCAGTGCAAGGCCTTGTAGGCCTCCTTCGGATCGGTGACCACCGGATGCAGCAAGTGTGGGATGTCGCGATAGGCGTTGAGCTCGAGCATCTTCGGATCGATCAGCAACAGCTTCACTTCGGTCGGATCGTGCCGCAGCAGCAAACTGCAGAGGATGACGTTGATGCACACGCTCTTGCCCGAACCGGTGGCGCCTGCCACCAGCAGATGCGGCATCGCGGCCAGATCGGCGAAGAAGGGTTCGCCGCTCACCGTCTTGCCGAGCGCGAGTCCCAGGGCGCCGACGTGCAGGTCGTCGGCCCAGGATTGCATGATCTCGCGCAACGCCACCATCTGTGGCTCGCCGTTCGGGATCTCGATGCCGATGGCGGCCTTGCCGGGAATCGGCGCCACCATGCGAATCGATTGCGCCCGCAACGCCATGGCCAGATCGTCCACACGGCTCGTCACCTGGCTGACCTTGATGCCGGGAGCGGGCTCGAATTCGTAGGTCGTGATGACCGGTCCCGGTTGCACTTCGGAAACGCGGCCGCCAATGCCGAAGTCGGCGAGCTTTTCTTCCAGCGTGCGCGACAGGGCCAGGTATTCGCCGTCGGCGGCGGGCGCGGCCTCCGATTGGAAATCCTGCAGGATCGTGAGCGGCGGACAGGCGTAGTGCGCGGCCTCGACGCGCGGCCGCTCTTCGCGCTCGCTTTCGGGAATCATGCCCGGCACTTCGACGACGCGCGGCGGCGGCGTGCGCTGCAGATCACGGATTTTCGGCGCGGCCTCGCTCGACGCCGGCCGGCTCGGCTCCACGCGTTCCCTCCACCCGGGAGCCGCAGGCAGCGATGCCAGCGCGCCGACGCCGGGAGCGGTGAGGAGGCCCGGTGCGGTTTCGTGCGCCGCCGGCAGCAACAAGTGCCGCAGCTCGCGCGTCGCGTGCGACCAACCCATTGCCAACGCTTGGGTGACGCGCGCGCCACGCTGGCGCAGCGGGCCCGAGTGCCTCATGAGCAGACGGAAGACCGGCCCGCCGTAGCGCACCAGCACAATCGCGACCAAGGCTGCGACCACGATCGTCGTACCGGCCTTGCCCATCAACGCCAACAACACGCGTATCTCGACTCTGCCGAGCACGCCGCCCGTACCCGGTGCCGCTGCCAGATCCACCACCGCCGCACCCAATGCCCCGATGCCCAGCAAGCGCGCATGCATTCCCAGCTGGCGCGAACGGCTCCACTTGAGCCAAGTAGCCAGGGTCAATACGCCGAGAGCCGCGACGAGAACGATGGAGAACACACGTCCGAGCAGCACGACCGCGACATGGGCTAGGGCCAAACCCAATGGCCCGCACGGATGCGCTGTGGTCGACAAGCTGCGCCATCCCACGGGAGCCGGCCACAAGGTCGGCGAATACGCGAGCCAAGAAACGGCGAAGAAAACCCACAAGCCAGCCAGCGCGAAGCCGCGCAGCATTCTCTCGCGCATCACACCACCCATCCCCCCGTGCGGCGGGATCGCGCCGCATGCGACGCGGATCCACGTCGCCGCGCGCGGCGCGACTCTGGCAGAAGCAACACGATGGCGGCAAGTGGAAGTCGAGAGCGCCACGTCTGGAGAGTGCCGGGCGCGGCTCCAGACGTCACACGTTCTGCGGTTGGGTCGCGGCCAGATACTCCTCGACCGAGCGCGTGGTGGCTTCGCCGTTACGAAACATCGGCGAACGCACGAGCTCGAGGCTGAACTCGGTGGTGGTGGCGACACCGAGGATGAGGCATTCGGCGAGCGCGCGCTCCAAACGCGCCAATGCCTCGACACGATCGCGGCCGTGCACGACGAGCTTGGCGATCAACGAATCGTACCAGGGGCCGATGGCATAGCCTTGGTAGATGTGCGAATCGACGCGCACACCGATTCCTCCGGGCATGTGCAGGAACTCGATCGTCCCGGGTGACGGGCGGAAGTCGCGCCGCGGGTCCTCGGCGTTGATGCGCACCTCGATGGCGTGGCCATGGAAGGTCAATTGGGCTTGTTCGATGTGCAGCGGCTCGCCGGCAGCGACCGCGATCTGTTCCTTGACGATGTCGATGCCGGTGACCAGTTCGGTCACCGGGTGCTCCACCTGGATGCGCGTGTTCATCTCCATGAAGTAGAAACGGCCGTCGGAGTCGAGCAGGAATTCCATCGTGCCGGCCGAGTCGTAGCCCACCTGGCGCGCACCGCGCACCGCGGCCTCTCCCAGCCGGGCGCGCAAGTCGGCGTCGACCGCCGGCGACGGCGACTCCTCCACCAGCTTCTGATGCCGGCGCTGCAGCGAACAATCGCGCTCGCCCAAGTGCACGATGTTGCCGTGCTTGTCGCCGAGCAGCTGGATCTCGATGTGGCGCGGCCGAGCCAAGTACTTCTCGACATAGACGTCGGGGTTGCCGAAAGCCTTCTCTGCTTCGGCGCGCGCTGTCTGCAGTCCTGCACGCAGCTCGTCGGCGTCCTGGGCGACGCGCATGCCGCGCCCGCCGCCGCCCCCTGTCGCTTTGACGATCACCGGATAGCCGGCCTCGGTGGCGAAGGCGAGTGCGTCGTCCTCCTCCTGCACGACGTCGGCGGTCCCCGGCACCACCGGCACCTTCGCCGCCTGCATCAGCCGCCGCGCTGCCGCCTTGTCCCCCATCTGGCGAATGATTTCGGGGCGCGGTCCGATCCATGTGAGGCCGCTCGACTGCACGACAGCAGCGAAGCGGGCGTTCTCCGCCAGGAAACCGTAGCCGGGATGGATGGCGTCGGCGCCGGTGATCTCGGCCGCCGCCAGGATGCTGGGAATCTTCAGGTAGCTTTCGCTGCTCGGGCTCGGGCCGATGCAGACGCTCTCGTCGGCGAACTTGACGTGCAACGAATCCGCGTCGGCTTCGGAGTGCACCGCCACCGTGTCGATGCCGAGTTCCTTGCAGGCGCGGATGACACGGAGTGCGATCTCGCCACGATTCGCGATGAGGATCTTTCTGAACACGCGCGGCAGTGTAGCACGGAGGCCCAGAGCGGTGCCGCCGGCCGTGGTCACTTGCGCGTCCGACCCTCCGCCAGACCGCTCGGGGTGGCTTCGAAGCGATTCCAGGACTGATCGCTGGACGCCTGCACGCCGCCGAGCCGCAGCGCCAGCTCGTGTGGATTCGAGCTGGCCTCGAGGCCTTCTTCGCGGGTGATCCTGCCGTCCATGACCAAGGCCATCAGCGCCTGGTCGAAGGATTGCATTCCATACTGCACGACGCCGTCCTGCACGGCTTGACGGATGAGTGGTGTTTTCTCCGCATCGCGAATGTAGTCGCAAATGGTTGCGGTGGACACCATGACTTCGACCGCCGGGGTCCGTCCGCGGCCATCGGCCCGCCGCACCAAGCGTTGCGACACGACGGCCTGCAGCGTCGAGGCCAACAAGTAGCGGACCTCCTGGTGCTGGTGCGGTTCGAAGAAGGAGATGATGCGGTTGATGGTCTGCGTCGCATCGATCGTGTGCAACGTCGACAGCACCAGATGGCCGGTGTCGGCCGCGGTCAAGGCGATCTCCATCGTCTCGCGGTCGCGGATCTCGCCGATCATGATCACGTCCGGATCCTGGCGCAGGATGTGGCGCAAGGCGGCGTGGAAGCTGACGGTGTCCGTGCCGACCTCACGCTGCTGGATGAGCCCGTTGGCGTCCCGATGCAAGAACTCGATCGGATCCTCGATGCTGATGATGTTCACCGGCAGCGCCTGGTTGATGCGGCCGATCATCGCCGCCAGTGTCGTCGACTTGCCGCTGCCGGTGGTGCCGGTCACCAGGATCAGGCCACGCTTGCGCAGCGCCAGATCGGCCAGCACCGGCGGCAAGCTCAGCTCCTCGAGCCTGGGCACTTGCGTCGAGACATGCCGGAACACCATCGAGACCGAACCGCGTTGGACGAAGAAGTTGGCGCGGAAACGCGCCAGCCCGGCGACGCCGAAGGCGAAGTCCACTTCGCGCGTGGTGTCGAAGACTTCCTTCTGGGCTGAGGTCAGCAGCTGCGTCGCCACTTCTTCGAGCTCGTTGGGCTTCGGCGGCGGGAATTCGATCGGCGTCAGGACTCCATGCACGCGCGCCACGGGCGACACGCCGGACTTCAGATGCAAGTCCGAGGCGCCGAGAGAGATCATGCGTTCCAGAAGCGCACGGATGTTCATCGCAGCACCCTTCGCATGGATCGCAAGGCGATCCAACCTCCTTGGGCAGACGCTGCAAAAAGAGCACCAGAACCGCGAGGCGATGGGAATCCGGCGACTGGCAGGAAGGAGTCGATCAGCCCGATTTTTCGATCAGGAAGAGAGTCTGTCCGAACTCGACCGGCTGCGCGTTCTCGATCAAGATCTTGCGCACGTTGCCGGGCACCTCGGCGGTGATCTCGTTCATGATCTTCATCGCCTCGATGATGCACAGCGTCTGGCCGGGCTGCACCTGGCTGCCGACCTCGACAAATGCCGGGATGTCGGGAGACGAGGCGCGGTAGAAGGTGCCCACCATCGGTGAGACCACCTTGATCAGATTCGGGTCCTCGACGGCGGGAGCGCTCGGACCCGGGGCGGGCTCGATCGGAGTCGGGGAGGTGGCGGCAACTGGCGCGGGCACCGTCACGGGTGCGTGGACCAAGGGCGCCGACTGCGCCTGCTTGGTGATGCGGATGCGATGGCCCCAGCCCTCGCAGATTTCGATCTCGGCGATGTCGCTTTTTTCCACCAGACGGATCAGATACTCGATGCGACCCTCGCGCATGATTCCTCCCGCGCCTCATGGACGGTGCACGCTGCGCGCGTGGCCCTCCCGGGCGGCAGTGGCAATGGCTTGTAACACACCTGCGGAATGGGGGCAAGGTCGGGTGTCAGGAATGGCGCTCGAGCCCGGCGCGGAGCGCCAGTGCCTCGAGCGCCGCTTCGTAGCCGAATGCGCCAAGGCCGCGAATGCTGCCGACGCACACCGCGGCGATCCGCGAGCGCCGGCGAAAGCTCTCGCGCGCGTCGATGTTGGATAGGTGCACTTCGATCGTGGGCAGCCCGACCGCTTCGATGGCATCACGCAGACACACGCTCGTGTGCGTCAGCCCGCCCGGATTGATCACCAATCCTTGCGCCGAACCGGCTTCGGCGTGCAGCCAATCGAGGAGCGTGCCCTCCGAGTTGCTCTGCATCAGACGCAGCTCCAGATCGCGCCACTGACGCGCACAGGCACGCAGGCGTGTCTCGAGTTCCGCCAGAGTCGCGGCGCCGTAAAGCGCCGGATCGCGGCGTCCGAGCAGATTCAAATTCGGACCGTTCATCACCAGGATGCAATGCACGCTTACCCCTCGCGCTTGAGCGAGCGGACGTAACGCAAGAAGCGCTCGAAGTCCGGCTCCTCGCGCCGCATGTCTTCCGCACCGGTCACGGCCGGACGTTCCGACGGCGGGCTCGGGCTCGATGGAACGTGCCGCTCGCTCTGCCTCTGCACCGCATCGGCAAGCTTGTGCAGTTGCTCCGCCGTCTGCGGCGGCGCGACTCCCAGACTTTCCGCATCGAGCAAACGCCAGCGCGGAGTTTCCGCCGGGCTGGGGACCGCGGGTGCCTCGGCTGCCGGTGGCTGCTGCGCCTGGACCCGTTCGCGCAACGCGCGCCGGCGCGACTCGATCTCGGCATTGCCGGGGTGCTTGCGCTCCAGGTCTTCATAGATCGCCAGCGCCTTGTCGAAGTAGCCCTGCGATTCGTAGATGCGCGCCAAGGTCAGGGTCGACAACTCGTCGGCGCGCCCGGCGCCGGAGCGCGCCGGTGTCCCGGCCTCGGCCGCATCCTCGCGCGGGCGCACGACGATGCGATCGGCATCCCGGTGCACCAGCCATTCGGACTCGTCGCGAGACGATGTGGATGGCGGCGCAGCAATCGTCGGTTTTTCGAACGCCGACACCTGCGGCGACCAATCCGCGAGGGGCGGCGCGGGCATCGTGAACGGAACAGGAGTTTCGCGCGCCGAGGGCTGCGGCGTTGGCAGCACACTCGGGGGCGGTGCAGTGGCGGGAGGCGAAGGCGGCGGTGGCGCAATGGCGGGCGCGGGGGGCGGCGCCAAGCGCAGCGTGCGCACGGCATCGCGCAGCTGCTGCGCTTCCGTGTCGTACGGATCGATGCCGAGCGCCAGCTCCACTGCGGCTTCGGCTTCCTCTACGGTTCCGTTGCGCATTGCGCGCGCGGCGCGATGCTTGATCGCCACGAGGTTCTCGGGATCGAGCGCCAACACGCGGCCCAAACTCGCTTCGGCATCCGCCGTGCGCCCGAGGTCGAGCTGGCAGAGCGCGAGCAGCACCAAGGCCGAAACGTAGTGGGGATGCCGCGACATTCCCAGCTCGAGGACATGAACCGCCTCGTCGATCCGCCCCGCACGCCGATAGGCATCGCCGAGCGGTCCGAAGATGCGTGACTCTGGCGCGGCCTGATACGCCCCTTGCAGGGTTTCCAACGCCGGAGACTGCGAATCCATCCTCACCTCCGCGCTCGCGCAGACGTCGCAACTCTTGCGTCGAGACGATCGAGTGCTCGCTCCAGCACCTCGGTGCCCACGACGTGGCCGACGCTCACGCTCCCGATCCGCGGCGTGAGCACGAAGCGCAGTGTACCTTCGCGCGCCTTCTTGTCGCGCGCCAAGAAGCGGCGCAAACGCGCCCGTCGCGGCGGCCGTGGCCAATGCGTCGGCAGTCCGAGACGTAGCAGCACCGCCTCGAGGCGTGCTCGCATCGGCTCGCGCGCCACGCCGATTTCTTCGGCGATGCTGCAGGCGACGAGCATTCCCAATCCCACCGCTTCCCCGTGCGCGAGACGCAACGACGTTTCCGCCTCCAAGGCATGCGCCACGGTGTGTCCGAAGTTGAGCGACGCGCGCACGCCACGCTCGCGCGGATCCTGGCAGACGAAGCGAGCCTTGATCCGGCAGCAGCGCGCGACCAGCTTAGCATCCGCCTGCGGCGCGCGTCCCCAGCGGGCGGGCGCGCCGTGCTCGAGCTGCTCGAAGAGCCTGCGGTCGGCGATCATTGCATACTTCACCACTTCCCCGAGACCACTCCGGCGCTCGCGCGGGGAAAGGGTGCGCAGGAACTCCGTGCCGGCAAGCACTGCCAGGGGAGGATGGAACGCACCGACCGCGTTCTTCGTCCGCCGCAGATTGGCCCCGACCTTGCCGCCGACCGCGGCGTCCACCATGCCGAGCAAGCTCGTCGGCACCGCCACCCAGTCGATGCCGCGCATGTACGTCGCCGCGGCGAATCCCGCCACGTCGGTCACCGCTCCCCCGCCGAGCGCGAGGATGCAGCTGTCGCGGTCGAGCCCGCGTCGGAGGAGGGCATGCAGGATGTGCTCGAGCACGCGCAGTGACTTGGCGTTTTCGCCCGTGGGAATCACGACGGGAGGCAGAAGATCCACTCCGTGCGCGCGCAACGAGCGCGCGAGGCGCGGCCACCACAGACGCCGCACGTGCGGCTCGGTGACGATGGCGCAGCGCCGCGGCCGCGCGCGCAAGATGCGCGCGAGCGCCACGGTGACGCTCGTGTCGATCCGGACCGCGTAGTCACCGGTCTCGGGGCCGCGAAACCAGACCGCCGTCATGGGTTCCCTTCCAGACGCAAGCTGCACAGCATGGCTTCCAGCTCGACGAGAAAGGCCTGCTTGCGCCGGCCGGGGGCGAAGAGCTGTGCTTGTGCGGCGTACAGCCGCCTGTTCGCGGCATCGTAGACGAAATGCGTCACCACGGGTCCGCCACCCACGTCCTTTGGGTTGCGCCACATCCCGCGCAGCACCGCCCGCTCCGCCGGGTCCTCGCGGGTGGAGAGTGACGCGCCGGGCTCGACGAGTGTGTCGCCGTGCAGACTTCCGAGGGCCAGGCGTTGCATTGCGAACAGGTAGTCGCGATCACTCATTCGTGCCGCGTCGACGTCCTCGAACCGCAGCACGGCGATCGTACGCGTCGGACCGGGGGCGGCCAGCTCCACCAAACACGGCGGTGCGAGATCGAGGACCGCGCTGTACTCGGGTGGAAACGCCAGGCGAAATCCATGACGCTGCTGGCAAGCCTGCGCGCTGGAATTCTTGAGATACGGCTGCAGCCGCATCTCGGCTCGCGCCAACATGCTCTGTTCCAGGAACCGCAGCAGGTCGGTGCCGCTCTCGTGCAACATCGAATCGAGAGCGGATTCCCCGCGCGCGAGCAGCAAGTGCACCTCCTGACCCGCAGCCCAGACGTCGCGCCACACGAACCAGCCAGCACCGCGCGCTGCCAAGCCGGCGCGATCGGCATCGGGGATTCGATCGCGCAAGGCTCGGCTCCATGTCCCGGGCGGATCCAACCCGCCGACGACGATGACGGTCTTGTCGCGCGGCCGGCGTACTGCGCCACCCGAAGCGGCGAGCGTGGGACGAAAGCGAGATTCTTCCGGCGCGAGCCAGGGGATCCCGGTGCTGCAGAGATGTTGGAGCGGTTCCAGTGCCGAAGGGGTCAAGGGGGGTTCGCAGAGGAGCAGAATCTCGTCGTCGGCGCCCGTGGCCGGTGGCTGCGCACAACTCGCGACGAGCAGAGCGAGCGGGATCCAGGCCGTGATCGTCGCCGCGCGGCAAACGCGGGCGGCACTGGCAAGTGGCGGCACGATTACCAGCGCACGGGCTGGGTCTCGATCGCCTCCGGGCGAGGGCGCTTGGTTTCGATCGATGTGTCGGAGGCCGCAGCACCCAGGATGGACGGCTCGGGATCCATCCCGACCTTGGGGCCGAGCGGCACGCCCGCACGCACGGGGACGAGCCGGGGCCACGACACGCTGCCGCGCTCGGCCGGCGCCGGAGACCAGCGCGCGACCAACGGCGGGTTGGATTGCGCCTCCACGAGCGGAGTTTCGGGCACTGAAGAACGATTCGCCATCGACCAGCCGAAGACCAGCACCAAGGTCGCGGCCGCGGCCGTACTGAGAACGAAAGGCAATGCCCACGAACGACGCGGTGAGAGCAAGGGCACCGTCGCCGGGTCACGCTCCAGCTGCGACAGCCGCAGCTTCAAGCGCCACTCGAAATTCGCCGAGGGTTCGGCATCCGGCAGATCGTGCAACCAGCTCGCGGCAAGGCGCGCTTGGCGTTGCAGGCGCGCGCAGCCGTCGCAGCACTCGAGGTGGAGACGCAGCGCCGCCGAGAGCGTGTCGGAGGCGGGCGACGCATCGAGTTCCAGCATTTGTTTCTTCGCAATCCGGCAGTTCATCGGGCCTCGGCTCCTCTGCGTTGCGCCCGCCAGGGACTTGAACCCGGTTGGCCTGAGCACGCGATCGCGCCTCACGGCTCCCCGAGCACGCGCTGCAACATCGGTTGCATGATGTCGCGAAAATGTCCGCGACCTCGGTTGATGCGCGACCGCACCGTCCCAAGCTTGAGACCGGTGATCGCGGCGATCTCCTCGTACGTCAGATGGTTCACTTCACGCAGCACGAATGCCTCACGATAGCGCTGGGGAATGCACGCGATGGCCTGGGCCACCAGATCCTGGATCTCGCGCTTTTCGAGCTTGCGGTCCGGCAGATCGCGGCTATCGGGGAGATCGATGTCACTGCGCTCGCCTTCCTCTTCCTCCGCTCGACCCCACGAGATGGAAAGTAGCTTCGGAGTGCTGCGCTGCTTGCGAATCCGGTTGCGGACCAGGTTGGTGGCGATGGTGTAGAGCCAGGTGGAAAACCGCGCCACCGTGCGGTACTTCCCGGCGTGGACATAGGCACGGACGAAGGTCTCCTGGGCGATCTCTTCCGCTTCGGTCGGGTCCCGAAGCAAACGCAGCAGGTAGTTGTAGAGACGCACCTTGTGGCGCTGGACGAGGAGGTCGAAAGCAGTCCGCTCTCCGGCCGCGACGGCCTGGATGAGGTCCTCATCGCTTCTCTCCGGCGGCTCTAGCCGCTTTCTGGCGCTCACTGGGCTCATAGTCTTCCCCGGCTCGGCCCCTTGAACCCCTTCATCGCGCGGAGGTTCCATTAGTCAGTACACCTCGAAGTCCGTCGGAGCGAAATCTGACCGTGCCTGGACCTCATCGAGGCGAATCTCGACTTCCAGCTCCTCCTGTGGCGCGCGGAGGCGCATCCGGGAAGGCTGCTCGATCTCCCCCCAGCGCCGCCAGCCGTCGTACCGCACCTCGCAGGGTCCCGTGGCCCGGCCGCTCCAAACCAGCCGAAGGAGGACGGAATCCTGGATCTCGAGCTCGAAGCTCGAGACGGAGTCGGGCAGCTGGACTCGGTAACGCACCTGGCGGCCGTCAGGGCTGCATCCTATGACGCGGGTGCGCGCGGCCAGGTCCGCGGGGGGTCTGCCTCCCGGCCAGGGCGGGCGGCCGGTGACCAAAGCGTGCAGCTCTTCCAGCGCACCCGTGGGCAGTCGCTGCGCCAGGCTCGACGTGGCGAATGGCTCGCGCTCGAGGGTTTCCTCCCGCGCGCGGTAGAGCAAGATGTGCTCGTCGCCGGGCAATGAGACCACCACCCGTTCCCCCACCATGCCGAAGAGCGCGCGCGAACTCACCTCGACCCGCAGCCGCCGCGGCAAGTCCATGACCGCAGTGAGCGCGCCCTCGACGGTGCCGTCCTGGCTCTCGATCCGTGCCCGGCCGCGTGCCGACCAGCCGACCTCGGGTGCCGTGGCGGCGAGCGTCGCGAGCCGGTCCATTTCGATCGCATCCGGAGCGCGATCGATCCGCGGTGGACCCCCGCAGCCCACCAATCCAAGCACGAGCCCAGAGCCTCGCACCGCGCGTTCAAGGTTTCTCGATCTGCGACTGCACGGCGTCAATTTTCGCCTGCACTCCAGCGCGGTCGGGTGCGAGGCTCCGCGAGCGCTCGTAAACGCGCGCCGCATCCTGCAAACGTCCTGCCTTGTGATACGCATCCCCCAGATGCTCCAGGATGACGGCGTCCTCGTTGCTCGTCAGCTCGACGGCGCGTTCCAACTCGACGACCGCCGGGTCGAACTGCCCGCGCTGGAAGAGCACCCAGCCGAGGCTATCGACGTAGTACCCGTTGTCGGGTTCGATGGCCAGAGCTTTGCGGATGAGCGTCTCGCTTTCCTCCAGAGCCAAGCCCCGCTCTGCCTGAATGTAGCCGACGAAGTTGAGCGCCGCCGGGTTCTCCGGTTCGAGCACCAGCACCTCGCGCCCGAAGTTGAGCGCGGTGTCGAAGTGCCCGAGCTCTTGGTGCGTCATCCCGAGGTTGAAGAGGAGGGCGGCGTTCCCCGGATCGAGACGATGGCCGGCCTCCAGGAACGGCAGCGCCGCCGCGAAATCCCGTAGCTGCACGTACGCAAATCCCAACAGCACGTTGCACCGCATCTCCTGAGCGCTCGTGTGGGTGGCGGCGGTGGCGAGCACCGTGCGAACCGAATCGATCGGGGCCCCGGACTGTACGGGCCTTTCCGCCGCGCGCAGCCGCCGCAGCAGGACGGAGGCCAGACCGAGGTGCGCACTGCACTCTTGTGCGTCCAGTCGGATGGCGCGACGGAAATGCGTTTCGGCATCGGCGTCGCGATCCAAGCGCAAGGACAGTTCTCCCAGCAGCAGCTCGACGCCACCCGACTGGGTGCGCTCGGACAAGGACTTCAAGACGCGCTCGGCGTCGGCGAAGCGGTCGAGCTGCAGCAAGGCCCAACCGAGCAGGTATTCGTGTCGCGGTTCGAGAGCGCCCACCTCGAGACGAGGTTCCAGGAGGTCGACGATGTCGGCATAGCGCTCTTCGCGCACACAACGCTGCACCAGCCATTCGAGCGCTTCGGGATCGTCGGGCGCGAGCTGCAGCGCTTGTTCTTGCACCGCATAGGCGTCCTCCTTCCGCCCACTGCGTTCGTAGAGCGCGACGAGCGCCGTGCGCGCGGCACCGAGCTGCGGATCCAGATCGAGGGCATGGCGATAGGCGGCTTCGGCAGCGTCGGTGCGCCCGAGTTTGTCTTGCACGGCGCCGATCTGCAGCTGGGTCGTGGCATGACCCGGTTCCAGCGCATCGGCGTGCTGTAGGCTCAGGAGTGCCATCTCGTCGCGACCGAGATCGGCGAGCAGCCTCCCGCGCAGCAACCATGCTGGCATCAAGGTCGAATCGGCCGCGACTGCGGCATCGACCTGCTGCAGCGCTTCGTCCTGCCGGCCGGCCAGGATTCGCAGGCGTGCGAGCAGCAAATACTCCGGTGCCGTCGCGCTTCCGGATGCGACGGCGATCTCGAGCACTTGCAGCGCCTCGCCGGCACGCCCCATGTCGAGATCCTGATGCGCCAGCGCCAGGCGCAAGGTGGAGTTCTCCGGCCACAGGCGCACGGCATGGGCGAAAGCGGCGTGCGCTTGGCCATGTTCCCCGATCTCGCGCAAGTAGGTGCCCTGGACGAAGGCGACCTGCGCCGCCTCTTGGCGTGCCTGCGCCAGGTCAGCCCGGGTCGTGTCCGTGGCCGAGGAGCCGACCGGCTTCGGGGCTGGCGGTGCGGCGCAGGCCGACCAAACGACAAGCCCCACGAGGATGGCGACGGAAATCCGTGCGGATGCATCTCTCGGCAAGACCGATTCCCCTTTCACAGGATCCGTCCAGCAGCCGTGACTTCCAAAGGTAGCAGTCTTTCGCGCTCCACCGGTACCGCCGCGGCACCCCGGTGCAGGCGCGGATCGCGCGAGCGCTGCCTTCGACCGCCGGTGCAATGCTTTTCAGTGGTTGTGGAGGGAGCTCGCGTCCGTCGCGAGCGTGTGCAGCGCCTCGCGGGCCGCGCGCTGCTCCGCCAGCTTCTTGCTGTTGCCCTCGCCGCGCCCGAGCACGCGGCCGCGGACGAGGACTTCGACCACGAAGCGTTTGGCGTGATCCGGCCCATGCGTGGAGCTCACCTTGTAGCGAGGGGGAGTCTTCAACTGCGCTTGGATCATCTCCTGCAACTGACTCTTATAGTTCGCCAACCGGTGGTCGGCGAGGGTCTCCTCCAGCGTTTCGAGTAGATCGCGGCCGACGAATTGCCGCACGGGCTCGAGCCCGCCGTCCAAGTACATGGCGCCGAGGACGGCTTCGTACGCATCGGAGAGGATCGAGGTGCGCATGCGACCCCCGGCGTCGACCTCGCCCGGTGCGAGGATGAGATGCTTCCCCAGTTCCAGCTCCTCGGCGGCGCGACCGAGAACCGCGCGCGACACCACCAAGGACTTGATCTTGGTCAGCTCGCCCTCGCTGCGCTCGGGGAAGCAGCGGAACAGATGCTCGTTGACCAGGAGACCGAGGACGGAATCACCGAGGAACTCGAGCCGTTCGTTCGAATGCACGCGTTCCCGGCCGGAGCGGTAGACATGCGAGCGATGCGTGAGTGCCGTGCGCAGCAGCTCGTCGTCGTGGAAGCGATGACCGAGCTTCTGTTCCAGAGCAGCGAGTGTCGTGTTGTCAGTTGGGGCAGCGTGTCGCTCTGCACGCTGCGACCGCCGCCCCGTGAGCCAGTCGCGGAGCCGCATGCTTCGAGTTCACACCTCGTGGCGCTGCGTCAACCTTCGTAGCGCTTGAACAGGATCGAAACGTTGTGACCGCCGAACCCGAAGGAGTTGCTGAGCGCGTAGTGCACGTCGAGTGGCACGGCGACGTTCGGAATGCAATCCAGGTCGCAATCGGGATCCGGAAATTCTTGGTTGATGGTCGGCGGCACCTTGCGCGCACCGAGCACGAGCACGGAGATGACCGATTCGATGCCGCCCGAGGCTCCCAGCAGATGCCCGATCATCGACTTCGTCGAGCCGACCTTCAGCTTCTTGGCATGTGCGCCGAAGACCTTCTTGATCGCCTGGGTTTCGTTCTTGTCGTTGTAAGGCGTGGAGGTGCCGTGCGCATTGATGTAATCGACCACGTCCGGCTGGACACCCGCCATGTCGAGCGCCGTTTGCATGGCGCGCGCCGCACCTTCGCCTTCGGGCGCCGGTGCCGTCATGTGATGCGCATCGCCGGTCATGCCGAAGCCCACCATCTCGCCCAAGATCGGCGCGCCACGCGCGCGGGCGCGATCGAGGCGTTCGAGCACCAGGATGCCCGCGCCTTCGCCCATGACGAAGCCGTCGCGTTTGGCATCGAACGGGCGGCTCGCCGCTTCCGGCCTGTCGTTTTGCTCGGACATCGCCTTCATCGAGCAGAAGCCCGCCATCGACATGAGAGTGATCGACGCCTCGCTGCCGCCGGTCACGACGGCATCGGCGTGTCCAGCCTGGATGAGGAGGAAGCTCGTACCCAGTGCGTTCGCCGCCGAAGCACAGGCGGAGACATTGGAAAAATTCGGCCCCTTGAAACCCCAGGCCATCGACACCAGACCCGCAGCCATGTCCGAAATCATCATCGGAATGAAGAACGGGCTCACCCTGCCGGGGCCCTTCTCCACCATGGCGCGATGTTGCACCTCGAAGGTGTCGATGCCGCCGATGCCGGAACCGAGCACGACACCGATCCGGTTCGGATCGACGGAGCTCGACTCGAGCTGGGCCTGGGCGACCGCTTCGCGCGCGGCGGCGATGGCCAGCTGCGAGTAACGGTCGGCGCGCTTGGCGTCCTTCCGGTCCATGTACTGGGTCGGATCGAAGTCGAGGACTTCGGCCGCGATGCGCGTCGACAGACTCGCGGGGTCGAAGCGCTGGATGCGCCGGACGCCGGAGCGACCCTGGAGGAGTGCCTCCATGGTCGTGCTCGCTGTGAGGCCGACGGAGCAGATGGCGCCAACGCCGGTGATGGCGACACGAACATTCTCCATGCGACCTCCCGACCGCGTCGAACCCGTGGGCGAACCGCCGCACCCTGAGGTTCTCGGTGCATGGTCGGTCCCCCGCCGCGGTTATTTCCCGGCTACGAGCCGACCTTTTGCTCGAGATACTCGATGGCGGACGCGACCGTGGTCATCTTCTCCGCGTCCTCGTCGGGAATCTCGATGTCGAATGCTTCCTCGAGCGCCATGACGAGCTCGACGGTGTCGAGGGAATCCGCGCCGAGATCGTCGACGAAAGCGGCCTCGTCGGTCACCTGATCGGCGCTGACGCTCAATTGTTCCTCGATGATCTTCTTCACCTTGCCGGCGATTTCACTGGCCATGGTCGGAGAACCCACCTCCTGCTGGCGAACCGGAAGGCTCGCCGTGAGTCGTTCAAGAATGCATCCACATGCCGCCGTCGCAGTTCAAGACCTGGCCGGTGACGTAGGCGGCGTCGTCACCCAGCAGAAATGCCACGACCCCGGCGACCTCATCGGGCGTGCCCAGGCGTTGCAATGGAATCCGCTGCAACAAGCTTTCTTTCGCCTTGTCGTCGAGGGACTCCGTCATCGCCGTGGTGATGAACCCCGGCGCGACGGCGTTCACCGTGATCTGACGCGTCGCCAGCTCGCGCGCGGCGGCCTTGGTGAACCCGATGATGCCCGCCTTGCTGGCGGCATAGTTCGTCTGCCCGGGGTTCCCCATTTGCCCGACGACGGAGGTCACGTTGACGATGCGGCCGAACTTCTGGCGCATCATACCCTTGACCACGAAGCGGGTAAAGTTGAACGTGCCGGTGAGGTTGACGCGCAAGACCTCGTCCCACGCATCCGCCGACATGCGCGCCAGCAACCCATCGCGGGTGATGCCGGCGTTGTTCACCAGACAATGAATCGCAGCCATGTCGTCGAGGATGCGGGTGAGCGTCGCCTCGACCTGGGAGGCGTCTTCGACGGCGCACGCGTATCCACGCGCGCCGGCCCCGATTTCGCTCGCGAGGCTCTGGACCGCCTCCCCACCCCGCGCCACCAGTGCGACGCGCGCACCCAAATCTGCACAGCGGCGCGCCACCGCTCGGCCAATGCCACGGCTGGCCCCCGTCACCACCACCACGCGCTCTTCCAACCCCATGTCCGGGCCTCCGCCGCGCCCTAGACTACCGTGCCGTTGCTCGCCGACGGTAGGCCTTTCTGCACCAGCGCCTCGATGTCGGCATGCGTGCCGACCGCGGTGCAGACTGCCTCGCGATCGATCCGACGCAGCAAGCCTTTGAGGACGCTGCCGCTGCCGACCTCGAGCACCGGGCCCGGCCAATGCGCGCGTAACGCCTGCATGGACTCGGTCCAGCGCACCGGTGAAGCGATCTGAAGCTTGAGCAACGCGCGCAGCTGGGTCCCGCTCTGCTCGGCACGTGCGCCGACGTTGGTCAGCACCGGAACCGCTGCATCGTGGAACTCGGTCTGGTACAACGCCGCGGCGAAGACTTCCGCCGGCTCGCGCATCAAGGCCGAGTGAAACGCCCCGCTCACGTTCAAACGCTTGACGATCCTGGCGCCGGCCTCCTGCAGCAGCGGCAATGCCGCTTCGACCGCGGGCACGGCGCCCGAAATCACCACTTGATCGGGGGCGTTCAGGTTCGCCAGGTCGCAGACGCCGAGCGCGCGCACCTTGGCGCAAATGCGCTCCACCGCCTCCACCTCGAGCCCGACGACAGCGGCCATGGCGCCGGGAGCGCGCACACCACAATCGAACATGAGATCGCCGCGTGTCTTGACCAGGCCGAGCGCCGCTTCGAACGTCAGCGCTCCGGCAGCGACCAATGCCGAATATTCGCCCAGACTGTGGCCGGCCACGATCGCAGGTTCAATACCCCGCGCCTGCAACACACGCAACACGGCCACCGAATGCACCAGCAGTGCGGGCTGTGCGTGGCGCGTCTCCGTCAAAGTCTCCAAGGGTCCGGAAAGCATGAGATCCGACAGCGCGTAGCCGAGCAGAGCGTCCGCCTCGCCCATGACACGCGCCGCCTCCGGATAGTGGGCGGCGACATCGGCGCCCATGCCGACGGCCTGCGCTCCCTGGCCGGGAAACAGCATCGCGCTCTGCATCGATGGTTCCGGGGTCATGCGGATTCGCCTTCGCGCGCGGGCACCGGGGTCGGCGGCAAATGTGCGCCGACTTGTTGCAGCAGGGTCTCGATCTGCCCCGGGAGATCGTTGGCGGCCAGCTGGGCGCAGAGCACGATGGCATTTTCGATGGCACGCTCGGGGCTCTTGCCATGCGCGATGATGACGGTGCCGCGAACGCCGAGGAGCGGCGCGCCGCCCGCCTCGGTGTAGTCGATGCGCCGGCGCAGCGAGTGGAAGGCCGGGCGCATCAGCAGGCCGCCGAGCTTGGCGCGCCACGATCGCCGCACTTCCTCGCGCAGTTGCCGCGTCAAGAAGCGCAACATGCTCTCGCCGAACTTGAGCACGACATTCCCAACGAAACCATCGCAGACGACGACATCCGCGCGTGCCGCCAACACGTCGCGTCCTTCGACGTTGCCGACGAATTCGAGCCCGCTCTGCCGCAACAGCCCGTGCGCGGCGAGCGCCAGCTCGTTGCCTTTGCTGTCCTCTTCGCCGATGTTCAACAGCCCGACGCGGGGCCGCTCGAGCCCGAGGTGGATGCGCGCATAGACCTCACCCATGCAAGCGAACTGCACCAGGTGCATCGGCTTGCAATCCGCGGTGGCGCCGACGTCGAGCAGCACGCATTGGCCGCGATCGGTGGGAAAGAGCGTGGCGATCGCCGGACGCTGCACCTTGCCGATGCGCCCGAGCCGCAGCAACGAACCGGCGACGACCGCGCCCGTGCTGCCGGCGCTCATCATCGCTTGCGCCTCGCCTTTGTCGACGAGGTCGAGAGCGCGTGCCAAGGAGGAGTCGGGTTTGCGGCGCAGCGCCTGCGCCGGCGACTCGTGCATCGACACCTCGTCGGGAGCGTGCACGATCGAGATGCGCGCCATCGGAGCGTCGCCGAGCGCGGCACGAATGCGGGCTTCGTCGCCGCAGAACACCAATTCCACGTCGGGATCCAGGCGCGGCAAGGCGCGCAGCGCACCGGGTACGATCACGCGCGGGCCGTGATCACCACCCATGGCTTCCACGGCGACCCTGAGGCGCGCCATATGCGGCTACTCGGCGGTGCGGGAAACAACCTGGCGACCGGCGTAGGTGCCACAGCTCGGACACACCCGATGCGGCAACCGCGGGCTGCCGCAATCGGCGCACGCCGACAGCACCGGGCGCTCGATCTTCCAGTTGGCGTGGTGCTTGCGCCGGCGCGCACGAGACCTTCGTCGCTTCGGAACGGCCATGACTTCTCCTCCACCGTTGGTCGATCGCGCTCCAGAAAACGCGATCCTTCAGGGTTTCCAGTCTTCGGCGAGACGCTGGAACGCCTGCACACTCGCGGCCGCCGTCGCCGCACAGCCACAAGGCGCCTGGTTCCAGTCTTGGCCGCACTGGGCACAAAGGCCACGACAATCGCTGCGGCACAAGAGCTGGATGGGCTCCTCCAGGACCACGGCCTCGCGCACTGCCGGTTCCAGGTCGAACGAGTCCGTCGTGTCCGCGAGGAGCACGACGTCTTCGCCGCTCTCGACGCTCGCATCGCCGCGCTGCAGCAGCAAGGTGAACCGCGCGGCGATCGCGCGCTCGAATTCAGCCAGGCAGCGGTGACAATGCGAATTGGCGCTGCCCGAGATGACGCCGCTCAAACGCCATCGCGCCGCCTCCGGTTCGATCATGCACCGGACGTGCAGGCGATGCACCTCTTCTTCGCCAGCCGCATCCTGCACGGCGATCTCGAGGTCGCCTTCCTGCAATGGTTCCGGAGTTCCCGTCCGACCCAGCTGCAGGATCATCCTTCTCTTCCTTCGCTTGCCGCCACCCTAGAGACCGACTCTCAAGCTGTCAAGGAAACTCTTTGTACAAAAAAGAGTTCCACCATTCACCGCGGGAAGATGAGCGCCATTTCTCGTGCCGCCGAAGCGTCGCTGTCGGAAGCGTGCACGGCGTTTTCCTGCAGGCTCGTTCCGAACATGTAGCGCAAGGTCCCGGGAGTGGCCCGCGCCGGGTCGGTGGCCCCCACCAGCACTCGCAGCCGCGCGACGGCGTCCTCACCCTCCACTCCCACGGTCAGGACGTCGCCCGAAGTGATGTAGTCGATCAGCGCCCCGAAGAACGGCCTGGCTTCGTGCTCGGCGTAAAAGGTCCGCGCCAAGTCCGTGCCGAGGCGTCGCATCTCGACTCGGCGGACCTGGAAGCGATTCTGCAGGAGCAGCCGCAGGATCTCCGGCCAGTGACCCGCGCGCACGGCTTCGGGCTTGATCATCAAATAGGTCTGGCTCACTTCTGCTTCCCTCGCATGGCTTGCTGCAACAGCTCCACGACGCCGCTCGGCGTCGCCGCGACGCGTACGCCGACGGACTCGAAGGCCTCGACTTTGGCAGCGGCGGTGCCGCTCGTGCCCGAGACGATGGCGCCGGCATGACCCATGCGCCGTCCCGGAGGTGCCGTGCGGCCGGCGATGAAGGCCACGACCGGCTTGGTCACGGACGTGGCGATGAAGGCGGCGGCTTCTTCCTCGTCGCTGCCGCCGATCTCGCCGATCAAGACGATCGCTTTCGTGCCCGGATCTTTCTCGAACAGATCGAGGGTGTCGACGAAGCGCGTGCCAATGAGCGGATCGCCGCCGATGCCGATACAGGTCGATTGCCCGATCCCCCGGCGGGTGAGCTCGTACACCACTTCGTAGGTCAACGTGCCGCTGCGCGACACCAATCCGACCGAGCCCGGCGCGCAGATGCTCCCCGGCATGATGCCGATTTTCGCCGCACCCGGCGTGATGAGCCCCGGACAGTTGGGACCGAGCAAGCGCACACCCCGCTCGCGCACGAACGCCAAGGTGCGCACCATGTCTTGCACCGGGATGCCTTCGGTGATGCAGACCACGAGCTCGAGGCCGGCATCGACGCCCTCGCAAATGGCGTCGGCGGCCGCGAGCGGCGGCACGTAGATCGCGCTCGCCGCGGCTCCGGTCGCGGCGACGGCCGCGGCCACGGTATCGAACACCGGCACGTCGTGCACGCGCGTGCCCCCCTTGCCTGGGGTGACGCCGGCGACCACGCGGGTGCCGTAGTCGCGCATCTGCAGCGCATGGAAACTGCCGTCCCGGCCGGTGATGCCCTGCACGAGAACGCGCGTCGCGCCGTCGAGGAGAATGCTCATGATGTCCTCCGCGCCGCTGCGATCGCCTTCTGTACCACTTCGTCCATCGTCGTCGCAGTCTCGAGTGGGGCGCCGGCCAAGATCTCGCGCGCCTTGTCCTCGTTGGTGCCGATCAAGCGCACGACCAGCGGGACGCGCAGCGGCTGGGCTTCGAGCGCCATCAACAGACCGCGGGCGACGTCGTCGGTGCGCGTGATGCCGCCGAAGATGTTGAAGAGGATGACCCGCACATTGGGATCGCTCTGAATGATCTCGAGCGCCGTCGTGACCTTTTCCGGATTCGAGCTGCCACCGATGTCCAGGAAGTTGGCAGGACGGCCGCCGTAGTGCTGAATGAGATCCATCGTTGCCATGGCCAGGCCGGCCCCGTTCACGACACAGGCGACATCCCCGTCGAGATGGATGTAGGACAGGCCCTTGGCGCGCGCCTTGCCTTCGCGCGCATCTTCGGTGTCGAGATCGCGCAGAGCTTCGAGATCGGGGTGGCGATCGAGGGCGTTGTCATCGAGTGCGATCTTCGCATCCAACGCCAGGATCTCGCCGGATTTGGTCAGCACGCATGGATTGATCTCGATCAAGCTGGCATCGAGCGCCGCGTACGCCGTGGCCAACCGCATGCACAACTTCGCCAACCCGAGCGCCGCACCGGGTTCGGAAAACACCGCGAACCCCACTTGGCGCGCGGCGTAGGCCGGCAGCCCACGGCGTGGATCGAGCCAAACCTTGAGGATCTTTTCCGGAGATCGCGCCGCCACCTCTTCGATGTCGATGCCACCTTCGGCGCAGGCCATGAGCACGGGCATGCCCTTGGCCCGGTCGAGGGTGATGCCGACATAGACCTCGTGCGCGATGTCCACCGCGCCGGCGACGAGAACCTGGCGCACTTGCAGATCCTTGATGCGAAGTCCCAGGATGGTCGTGGAGATCGCACGCGCCTCGTCGGGGGTGCGCGCCAGCTTGACGCCCCCCGCTTTGCCTCGCCCGCCAGCGTGCACTTGCGCTTTGATCACGAGCGGGAACCCATGCACCGCCGCGGCGGCGATCACATCGTCCGCCGAGCGCGCGAGCGAATGCGCCGGGACTGGCAAGTCCCAACGGCGCAGCAAGTCTCGCGCTTGATATTCGTGGATGTTCATCGGACCTCGGTTCGAACCCCAAGCCCAAGGGCCACGCCCACCCGGGCAAAAAAATGGGGCCGGCTTGACGCGCCCCGCTCGAGAGGCCGCCACTGTACCAGAGTGCGGGGAACGCCTGTCAAGCGCGTGGGGGCGCTCAGGCAGTCCAAGGCGTGCGATGGCGAGGGTCGGTGCTCAGGCGGGGGCGGGGGCCGAAGTGGCGGCCAACGCACGATGCAGGGCGAAGTAACGCTCCGACGGCCTCTGCCGCGGGTCGGCGAACACGAGCGGGCGCAATTCCGCCGCCCCGAGAATCCCGGCCAGCACGGTGTCGGCGAGGCGCTCGCCGAGGAGATATCCCACGGCGACGCTGACCTCGAGAACGAGCCCCGCGTCCTGCTCGTAGATCTGCTTGAGCCGGCCGCGGCTCCCCTGGAGGCGCATGCGTTCGTGCTCCAGATGCTGGACGACGAATCGCGCCACGAGCTTGCGGAACGCCAGACGCGGCTCGTGCAGCCGCCGCGATGCCGTGCGCAGGAACTCGCGGTACTCCGCTTCCCCGACTGCACGGCGATGCGGATTGACCAGCTTGGAGCCGAGAAAGCCCACAGCCGCGTCCCAGGCGCGGGCGTAGAAGTCCTCGTAGGCATCGCCGCTCGCCTGCGTCGGTCCAGTGAGCGCGGCGTGCAACACGTGCATCGCCTCTTCGGCGGCGTGATTCACCGACAGGAACGGCAGGTAGACGAGGTCGAGCTCGGGAACGAAGCAGCTGCGATTGCCGAAAGCGAGGAGGTGGATCTCGCGCACGCGCCGTTCGTCGAGCGCACCATGGCTCTCGACCGCGGCGAAGAAAGCCTCGTCGAGACCGGTCAGAACCTCGCAGCGGTTGACGAGTGCCGGCACGCCGAAGAACCGCGCCATCTGGCGCACCAGCGCCTCGAACAGACCATTGGCGCTCTGATCGAGCGCCACTTCTTCGCCATCGTCCGTGTCCCCCAGGCGCTCGAGTG
This sequence comes from Candidatus Krumholzibacteriia bacterium, assembly GCA_035649435.1. GTDB lineage: Bacteria > Krumholzibacteriota > Krumholzibacteriia > DASRJW01. The sequence goes on from DASRJO010000215.1 coordinate 30,123, forward strand.
CGCGCTCCCAGCTCAGGTACGACTGCAGCTTGACAAACGGCGGCACTTCCATGACGCAGTAGCGATCCGGGCCGAGACGCACGACCTGCGCTTCGCGTCCGGCGCCGCGCTCGGCGAGCGACCAGTACAGACTGTCGGCGTTCTGGAACACCACCAGACGGCGGCGTTCGAGATCCTGTGCTTCCAAGCGCCGGTCCAGCGCGCGCGGCAGGTGCGTCGCCGCCAGGTGGAGATCCCCGACCAGAACCATGAGGCGGGCCTGCGGCCGTTCGCGGATGGACTCCATGAGAGCATCGGCGATCGCTTCGTCGCGATCCTGCAGGTTGCGCCCCGCACGCGACAGGTGGTTGATGCCGACCACGTGCACGCCGAGCCGCCGCGCCGTCTCGAACAGCGGCCGGTAGTTCTCCCAGTCGAAGTTCCACGTTCGCCGATAGCGGATGGCCTCGAGGAATTCGGCATCGCCCAGGTCGCCACGCATGTAGGCGTCGAGGTGCTCCTGATGGCTCTGCAGCACCATCTCGACTGCCAGCACCAGCGGCCGCGTGTCGGCGGCGGCGCGTTCGAGCAGTCGGCGCGCCAGGTCCTGCGATTGACGCAGAGTGTGATAGTCGCCGACGAAGAACACGTCGGTTTCGAGAATGGCTTGCACCAGGTCGCCGAGGCTCGCGAGCTCGTGTTGACGGCGGAATTCGCGCAGGTATTCGCGTTCGTAGCGCTCGAGCGCTGGCGTGTCACCACCCGTGACCGCGCGCAGCTCGGCTTGCATGAGCCGTTGCACACCACGCTGCAAGCGCAGCACGGCGCGACGGACGTCGGTGGAAGCCGTGGCTTCTTCGTTTCGCAGAGGGCTCATACGCGCCATGACGGAAGCACCTTCTGGTCCACGCCCTGTTCGCCTGGTGTCAGGAATCCGCCGCGGTTGCAACGCGACACGTCGTGTTGCCGTTCCCCTCGCCCACGCCGTTTACCACGTTCGCGGAACGGTTTCATCTCGTTCCTTCCAAGTCGTTGTCGGCGCGTTGTTTCCGTCGAGTTGCGCGGACACTTTCCATGCAGGTTCGCAAGCTCGTCTGGCAACTTGCAGCGAGCGCGGCGGCCACGGCTGGCGTGGAGTTGACAGCAGCGACGGCGGTACCTACCGTGAAACCGAGGCCAGGCGTGGGTCTGCGACGGGGACTTGACTGCTTGGTTGGGATGCAGGCACGAAGGTGACGCATCTCGGTCGAGCCGATGTGATCCGACACCTCCGAGCGAACGCTGCCTGGCCTCATCACACCTCAATCGTCGTCGAGCTCCTTCTTCTTGATGTTGTCCTCGTCCTCGTGCAACGCCCGCTTGAAGCGCTTGATTCCCAGGCCGAGTCCACGGCCGATCTCCGGCAAGCGGCTGGCGCCGAAGAGCACGGCCACCAGCAATCCGATCAGCAGCAGTTCGCTCGTCCCCAACCGGCCACAGGGCATATCCGACTTCCTTCCTCAGGGGTTGCGGCGCAGCTTGGTGCGGCCCGGCGCCGGGGAACGCCGCCACGGACCGCTCTGGCCGCCAGACTTCTGCATCAACTCCACGGATCCGATGCTCATGCCGCGGTCCATCGCCTTGCACATATCGTAGACCGTCGCCGCGGCGATGAGAACCGCGACGATGGCCTCCATCTCGGCGCCGGTGGCGGCACGGCAGACGACCTCGGCTTCGATCCGAATGCGATCGTCGTCCGAGTCGATGTCGATGTCGACCTCGACATGGTCGAGCGGCAGCACGTGACAAAGCGGAATCAACGTCGCCGTCTGCTTGGCGGCTGCGATGCCCGCGAGCCGCGCCACCGCCACGACATCGCCCTTCTGCATCGTGCCGCGCCGGAGCTCCTGCAGCACGCGTGTGGATGTGTGCACCTCGCCGCGCGCGCGGGCGCGGCGCAACGTCGGCATCTTGGCGCTCGTGTCCACCATCACGACGCGGCCTCCCCGATCCACATGCGACAGTTTGCGTTTCATGTGCGCTCGCGGGCTTGGGCGTCGTTTTGCCACGCCTCTGGTGTGTTGAGGTTGGCGAGCAGCCCCGCCTGCGTCGCGTCCAAGACGTCGATGCGGAGACCCGCGCCACGCACCCAGTCGCGCGCGCTCATGCCCCAGTCTGGCGCGATCACGACATCGGCGTGCCACAGCGACGGCAATGGCTCCGGCACATCGCGATCGTGCCGCTGAAAGCAGCTGCCCGGCGCGCCGCTCTCGTGCGCTGCGTCCCACAGTCGCCCGAGCGCCTGCGCCCCGACCTCCGGCATGTCGCAAGCGCAGACGAAGCGCCATGTGGGGCCCGGCGCCACGAGCGCCGCGCGCAGACCATGCACCAACCCACGCTCCTCGGTGTCGTCGTAGAGCAGCGGCAAGCCGAGATCCTCGAAGCCTTGATCGCGCTTGGCGACCAAGGTCACGTTGCAGACGACTCCGGCGAGACGGCGTGCCAAGCGTCGCACGACCGGTTCGCCGTCGATCTCGAGTCGCGTTTTGTCGCGTCCCATGCGGACGCTCGCACCGCCTCCGAGGAGACACGCTCCGACGGAGGAGCGCGGCGGAAGGGACATTTCCACGCCAGCCTTTCTGGCCTCGCCACGCGACGCCCTCGTCTTCACACTATACACGTCGACGTCGCCTCGCCTGGCGCCGGAGCCCACATTGCCCGGCACATGCCGTTTCCGTATCCTGCGCTCCTCGTCCTGGAGGTGGTGATGCGGCGACGAGCGCGCTTCGCGCTAGGATCGATGTTGCTCGTCGCCGCTGGGTCGTACTTCCTCGGCTTCGGCGTCCTGCGTCCGCTCTTGCGCCCCTACCCCTACTCCGACTTCGCGACCTTCTACGCCGCGTCGCGTGCGGTCGTGAACAGCGAGAATCCCTATTCGCGCCCTGCTCTGGTCCATTCGATCCAGCCGGAATGGAACGGATGGGTCGGCCAGTATTTCTATCCCCCACCTTTCGCGGCCATTGTCATGCGGCCGCTTCTGCATCTGCCTTTCGACCGCGCACGCAAGGTGTGGGTGCTCATCGAGACCGTTGCTGTCGTCGCGGCGGGGATCGTCTGGGCGACGCTCGGCAGTGCGAATCGGCTGCACTGGATCGGAGCGGCGCTCGTGCTGCTGCCATTCGCGCCTCTGCATCACGATTTGAAGTTGGGCTCGGTCTCGGGGATCCTCCTGTTGCTCTTCGCTCTTTTTCTGCGTGCGCGCGCACGCGGACAGAGCGATCGCGCCGCGCTCGCGCTCGCGGCGGCGACCGGGCTCAAACTGGTCCCCGCCGTCGTCGTCGTCTATCTGGCGCTCTCGGGTGAGCGCCGCCTGGCGGGACGCACGCTGCTCGCCTCGGCGCTGCTCGTCCTGTTGGGTCTCCCGTGGACGGGATGGCAGCTCTATGTCGCGTATGTGCGCGACGTGTTGCCGCAATTCACGCATGGGGTCTTCGCCTGGTTCACCAATCAATCGCTCGACGCGTTCTTCACCCGGTTGTTCTTGCCCAACCCGGATACGATGCCGTGGATCGCCTCACCTCTCCTGCACCGTGTCCTCACCTTGCTCGCTTCGGGCATCGTTCTCTTGTCTCTCGTCCGCAGTGCGCGCCGCGCCGAGGCTCCGCACATCGACGCCGCATGGGGACCGTCGTTGGCCCTACTCGCCGGACTGCTCGTCGCGCGCATCACCTGGGAATCGATGGTCGTCCTGTCTGTGCCTTGTTTCTGGCTGGCGGCGCAGGCGTTCCAGGCCGGCACGTTGCCGCGGCGACAGGCCGTGGCTTGCGCCATCGCCTATGCATTGTGCGCACTGCCCTTGCCGTACGCGCAACAACCCATCCGCGCCGGCATCGGGCTGCTCCTCGAATCCCCGCGCCTCTATGGCATGCTGATTCTGTTCGCGGCCGGCATCGGGCAGCTGCGCGCTCGGCGCGGATGAATCACGGCAGGAGCACGAGTCGGCGCGCGAGGATCGCGCTGCCGGCGCACAGACGCGCGATGTAGACACCGGCGGCGACGCGTCTTCCCCTCTCGTCGCACCCATCCCAGCCGGTTTCGTGCCGGCCGGGGTCGAGAGCCGCGACGTCCAACAAGCGTCGGACGCGCTTGCCATCCGGGCGCACGATCTCGAGCCGCACCGCACCGTTGCCGTCGTGGTCGAAGCGCAATCGCGTCTGCGGATTGAAGGGATTCGGCACCGCTGGGAGCAACGCCACACGCGACGGGATCGCGCTCACCCACGGACCGCGCAACGCGACCTCGTTCCCTTGCTGCACGCGCAGCAAGACCGTGATCCGCGCGGCCCCGGGAGCGAAGACCAGCTCCCATTCCCTTGGCCCCGTGACCGCGGTCGACGCGACGCGGCGGTAGGCGTTCGAACCCCATTCCGTCCTCGCATCGCGCGGGAATTCTTCCGGCGCGAGCGGCCTGCACCAGGCCTCGAGCTCTGCCGGCTCGCTCGCCGCCAGATGCCCGCGGAGATGCACACGTCCGTCCTCTGTGTCGATGGCGAGATCCTGCAAATCGATCGCCACCCGTTCGGGAATCACGAACCAATAGATGTCGCTGTCGCTGCGTTGTCCGGAAGGGCTCACCGCAGTCACCCCGTAGGCGAACAATCCCGGCCGCTCGGCCTTGACGGTGTAGGTCGTGTCGTCCACGACCGCCAACACTCGCCGGGTTTCCTCGAGCATCGCCGGCAAGTCGAGACCGCCTTCGATCCAGGCGCTTCGCGGTGCATCGCGGTCCGTCTCGAGTCTGAGCGCCACATCCACTGTCTTGCCGGCCCATTGGCTCGCGAGCCAATCCGAGCGTCGGACCACACCATCCGCGAGGGCGGCTCGACGCGGGGCGTTCGCCGGCGCGAGCGCCGTCCACTCCGACCTTCCCTGCTCGCGCACTACGACGGACATCCGGTCCCAGGGCGGTGCAAGCGCAGCACGCAAACGCAGGCTCACGATGCCATGCGGCGGCAGACGGATTCCACCGGCGAGAAGGGCTTCACCGTGCGCGTCGAGTCGGACCTTGGCGCTCGACGCAGGAGCGCGATCGCCGGCCAGGGCGGAGATCTCGAACACCTCGTAGAAATCCACCGCCACGTCTCCCGGGCTGGGGCCATTCCAATTCAGGTGGACTTGTTGCGGATCCTCGGTGTCCTGCAACGCGGACAAGAGCGGCGGCAGCGGCAGGGCCACGCCGCGCACGTCGGCGGCGACACTCAAGACATAGAGATTCAGCGACCACATCGCCGCGCAGGTGGGTTCGATGAAATCCTCCTCCGGCCAGAAGCCACCTTGCGCCATCGAGTTCAGCTCGACGGTGAAGGCGAAGGTGGGTTCCGGCTTCGCGCTGCTTGTCTCGCCATACATGAAATCGTCCCACACGCCATTGGTGAGGTAGATGACGCCGGTCGAGGCATTGCCGGGTCGATAGCCATTGTCGCGAACCATGCTGTCGGCGAGCGTCGCGTACAGCGCATGGTCGCTTGTCACCTCGCCGCGCGTGTAGCCCCAGGGGTACAGCACGAGCCCACCAAAGCTGTGATAGCTGACCGCGATGGTGAAGCGCTGGCGCTCGACCAAGCGGCGCAACGCATCGCTCTCGGGTTCGCTGAACGCTCCGCTGCCGCGGTACGTTTCGCTCAACGGTTCGCTCGAGCTGCCCTCCTCGTCATGACCGAAGCGGTACGAATAGTTGCGATTGAGATCGACCCCGACGACCTCACCGGCCTCGACGCGCCGGTTCTTGCGCCATCCGGGCCGTAGCTGCGTGTTTTCCTGATGCACGTGCCCATCGGGATTGAGCAACGGCACGATCCAAATTTCGCGTGTGTTCACCAGCTGGCGGATGTGTGCGTCGCCGCTGTAGCGCTGCAACAGCTCGCGAGCCAGCCACAGCGGGACCTCGACGCTCATGAACTCGCGCGCATGGTGATTGCCCACGAACAGGACGTCCGGTTCTTCGGCGTCCTCCAGGAAGGCGTCGTCGGAGATCTTGAGGGCATGGATCGGCCGACCTTCGAGGCTCTCTCCGATGACCTCGAGCAGGGTGAGATCGGGATAGGCCGCATGCAGCGCCTCGAGCTCGGCCACGGTTTCCGCCACGGTGTGATACAGGCCGAGGTCCGGAATCTGGTGCAGGCGTTCGAGGCCGGCGTCCGCATTCAGCTCCACGGTCGAGACGGAATGCCCCTGGTCGAGCAGCTGCTGCTCTTCCTCTCGGGTCACGATCAAGTAGGTTTCACCCGTGTCTGGATCGTAGCTCACGAGCTCGAAGCCTGTGGCTTCCAATTCCCGCAAGGTCCACGGGCTCTGCGCCGCCACCACCACCAGGCTCCGCACCTGCGCCTGGTCCGCCGCAGCGGTCAAGAGGAGACCGGCGCAGGCCGAGGCAAGACGCAGCAACATACACACACCCCGAGTGCTTGGCCGGTGGAACTCGACCTGAAAGTTAAGGGGTGAGGGCAAGCCTGGCAAGAATCACTGTTCGGTGAGCTTGGCGCGCGCCAAGCGCGCCTCTTCGGTGCTCGGGAAGCGTGCGACCAAGCTTTCGAAGGTCTTGGCGGCGGCCTTGTGTTTCCCCAGCTGCTGCTGGGTCATCCCGGCCTTGAGCAGTGCCGCCGGGATCTTGTCACCGGAGGGATGATTCGCTTCGACTTTGAGGAATTCCTCGAGGGCGCGCGCGTAGTCTTTTCGATCGTAATAGACTTCGCCGATCCAGTACTGCGCATTGTCCGCCAGCTCCGCCGTCGGGTAGCGCTTGAGCACTTCCTGGAAGCCCATCAAAGCCAGATCGTGATCGCCGCGCGACAGATCTTGGTAGGCGGCCTCGTACAAGGCGCGTGGGTTGTCGGCGCCGGCGGCGTCAGCCGCGGCGGGTGCGCCGGGTGCGGATTGCTCGAACTGGATGCGATCGCGCAGCTCCGACTGGTCCAGACGCAGCGCCTCGACATCGGCTTGCAGGGATTGCACGGTCTGCACGAGACGGCTCACCTGGTCGTCGCTGACTGCCCGCTTTTGGCGCATCTCGGCGGTCTGCGCCGACACGACCGCGGTCAGGCTGTCGACCGCGCGCTGCAAGCGCATGCGCTCGCCTTCGAGCGCGGCCACCTGTTCCTCTAGGCGCGCCGTACGCAGCTCGTGTGGCGACATCTTCTTGCCGGCGGAGGTGCCCAAAAGCAAGACGGCGGTCGCAAGCACCGCCCAGGGCTTGCCGGACAAAGAACGGGCAAGCGGCATCGATTCTCGCTTCGTCACACCCAGGACCAGGAGGGCCGGCGCCTCGGCGCCGGCCCCGGTCCAGGGAGGTTGTCGTCACTTCACCACGAAATGAGCCCGACGGTTCTGCGCCCAAGCAGACTCGTCATGCCCCATGGAGAAGGGCTTGTTCTCGCCATAGCTCAGCGTCTCGATCCTTGTCGACTCGACACCATAGCTGACGAGGAAATCCTTGGCGGCCGAGGCGCGGCTCTCGCCCAGAGCCAAGTTGTATTCCACCGTGCCACGCTCATCGCAATGTCCCTCAATGAGGATGATGGCGCCGCGGATTTCCATCAGCTTGCGCCCGTTTTCGGTGAGCGTCGACTGCGCATCGGCGCGAACTTCGGCCTTGTCGTAGTCGTAGAACACGTCACCGAGATCGCCTTGCACCAGCGTCGGTGCCGGTGGCGGCGGGGGTGGTGGCGGCGGAGGCGGTGGTGGCGGTGGTGGCGGCGGCGTTTCCACCGGCGGCGGTGGAGGCGGTGGCTTGCTGCCACAGCCGTTCAGGACCGCGAGGCCCAACACGGCAACGAGGCTCATGGCAAGAATCCTACGCATATCTTCTCGAACCTCCCTCTCTCGACCAGGCGATGCTCGCCGCCCTAGTCACGTGACCAGGCCGGAGTAATCGCATCCTGTGACCCCGACGTCAAGCGTCTTTCCAAGCCGGTGTAGATGTCGACGACATAGATCGCGCGCGTGTTGCGCCGCAACGAGCTGAAGGCGATGTGACGCGAGTCCTTCGCCCAGCTCGGGCTGTCGTTCAACCCTTCGCTCACGACGACACGCTGGTTGGTCCCATCGGGCTTCATGACTCGCAACTCGATGCTGTCTTCCCAACGGCTGACGTATGCGATCCAACGTCCGTCCGGTGACCATGCCGGCGCATCGCTGTAGCGATTGTGGAATGTCAGTCGGCGCACGTTGCCGCCGTCTCCCGACATCGCGAACACCTGCGGAATCCCCGCCCGATCCGACGTGAACGCGATCTGATCGCCGCGCGGCGACCACGCGGGAGCAGTATCAATCGCCGGACTGTGTGTCAATCTCTTTAGTCCGGCGCCATCTTCGCGCATCGTGTAGATCTCGGCGTTGCCCTCGTGCGTCAAAGTGAGCGCGAACAACTGGCGCGACTGCGACCAATCCGGCGCCGTGTTGAGTCCCGGATAGCGACTCACCACACGCATGCGGCTCATCCCCTCGTCGATGCGGTAGAGGTTCGGGTTCTCGTCGACGTAGCTGGTGAAGGCGATCCACTTGCGCCCGACGCCCCACACCGGGGACAGGGACAAGGTATTCTGGCTGGTGACCTGGCGTTCGTCGAAGCCGTCGTAGTCGACCATGAAAATCTCCGACTGCGGGCCGCGTTTGCGCGCAAAAGCGACCTTCGTCTGCGCGATGCCATCGACTCCGGTGAGGCGTTTCACCACTTCGTCGGCAAAATGATGCATCGCTCCCCGCACACCCGTCGTGCCGATCGTGTAGCGCTTGCCGGTGATTTGTGTGCCGAGCGCATCCATGAGGCGCAACTCGGCGACGATCTGGCCGGCCTCGACCGTCCAGCGCATGCCGATTTCGTGCGGCTGGCGCTCCGGGCTCTCGTTCACCGCGTTCCAAGCCCGCGGCACGCCGCTCGGCAAGTACGGGCTCGAACGATGATCCATCACATAGAACAAGCCTGAATAGATCAAGTCGCGTGCCAACGACTCTTGCCCGTCGCTGGCGGACTTGCGCCCACCGCTCGCGCCCTCGCCGATTTCCGGCTCGAGGACCTTGATGCTGATGCGCTTGAAGGCCCCGCCTTGGATCTCCAAGCGGTACTCGCTCTCTTGGGCTCGTGCCGCGCCAGGCCCGAGACTCCACGCCACAGCGCAGGCGCAGGCCAATGCGATCGCGAGCCGCGTACGAACGGCATGTTTGGTTCCGATCGAATGCATGCGCCTCCCGTTTCGTCAGTACTGCTGCGTGAACGTCAGGGTGATCCCGATGCTGCTGGCTCCCAGCTCCTCCGGCA